>CAJXUB010000069.1 GCA_913061125.1 uncultured Flavobacteriaceae bacterium | reverse complement strand
AATAGAAGGATCTGTATATATCAATCAATATTTTAACGCTCTAAATACTGAAGCCCATTTTAAAACTACGGGTCCAGAAATTTGGAAACAAACCCAAGGTCAAATCACCCACTTGGTGGCTTGCAGCGGTACAGGAGGAACAATTTCAGGAACGGCACAATTTTTAAAATCAAAAAATCCCAACATCAAAATCATTGGAGTGGATGCATACGGATCGGTACTAAAGAAATACCACGAAACAAGAGAGTTTGATGCGAACGAGATTTATCCCTACAGAATCGAAGGTTTGGGTAAAAATTTAATTCCTACCGCAACGGATTTCGATGCCATTGATGAATTTATCAAAGTCACCGACGAGGATAGTGCCCACACGGCTCGCGAGCTGGCCCACACCGAAGGAATTTTTGGGGGATACACCTCAGGAGCTGTTTTACAAGCCGTAAAACAACTTCAAGACACCAACGCATTCAAGGCCACCGATGTTGTTGTTGTAATTTTTCCAGATCATGGTTCACGATACATGAGTAAAGTGTTCAGCGATTCTTGGATGACAGACCAAGGATTTATGGACGACACCGAAAAACCGCAAGCCAAACCGATTGAATTCGTAAAATAATTCAACACTACGCCCTGAAAATCAACCCATAACGGGCCTCTTTTTTATCGAAAATGATTATGTTTTAATGGTATAATTACATAATTTTGTTTATTAAACCAACAGAAATAGATGAGAGATTTATTTGAAAAAATATACAAGGACAAAGGACCGCTCGGCAAATGGGCCAGTCAGGCAGAAGGCTATTTTGTGTTTCCAAAACTGGAAGGGCAAATCTCAAACCGCATGAAATTTCAAGGTAAAGATGTAATCACATGGAGCATCAACGATTATCTTGGATTGGCCAACCACCCTGAAGTCCGAAAAGTTGATGCTGAGGCCTCTCAAGATTACGGATCTGCCTATCCCATGGGTGCTCGAATGATGTCAGGCCACACCAATTTACACGAGCAATTGCAAAAAGAACTGGCAGAATTTGTTAGTAAAGAAGCGGCTTATGTTTTAAACTTTGGATACCAAGGCATCATGTCCACCATTGACGCCTTAGTAAGTAAAGATGATATTATTGTATATGATGTTGACGCTCATGCCTGCATAATTGATGGAGTACGGTTGCACATGGGGAAACGATTCACCTACAAGCATAATGACGTTGAAAGTCTTGAAAAGAACCTTGAACGAGCCACCAAAATGGCCGAGCAAACAGGAGGCGGGATTCTGGTCATCTCCGAAGGTGTTTTTGGAATGCGAGGTGAACAGGGCCGTCTTAAAGAAATTGTTGCTCTCAAAGATAAATTCAATTTTCGTCTTTTGGTTGACGATGCCCACGGATTTGGAACCCTTGGCGCTACTGGTGCCGGTGCTGGAGAAGAACAAGGTGTTCAAGATGATATCGATGTGTATTTTGCCACTTTTGCCAAATCAATGGCCAGTACGGGAGCATTTATTGCCGCCGATCAGGAAATCATAGATTATTTGAAATATAATTTACGATCTCAAATGTTTGCAAAATCTTTGCAAATGCAATTGGTCAAAGGTGCATTAAAACGACTTGATATGATCCGGACCATGCCTGAACTTAAGGATAACCTTTGGCGCATTGTGAATGCCCTACAATCGGGGTTAAAGGAGCGTGGTTTTAACATTGGAACCACCCAAAGTTGCGTCACCCCCGTATACCTCAAAGGAAGTATTCCAGAAGCTATGGCATTGGTCAAAGATTTACGCGAAAACCATGGAATTTTCTGTTCCATCGTGGTTTACCCGGTCATTCCAAAAGGGCTAATTTTACTTCGTATGATTCCAACCGCAATGCACACTTTAAAAGACGTTGAAGAAACACTTCAAGCATTTTCAAGCATTCGAGAACGTCTAAATTCAGGCGTGTACAAACGACTTTCTGCGCACGTTTCGGCTGCTATGGGCGAATAGGGACTCATAGGTTTTTTTTGAATGTACAACGCTTTTTAA
>CAJXUB010000068.1 GCA_913061125.1 uncultured Flavobacteriaceae bacterium | reverse complement strand
ACATGATGAACACGCCATAATTTTTTAATACTCTGAACACAAATTTAAGGAATCAACCACGGAAAGCATCTACGCCTCGGGCTTTTCCTTGAACACCCACAATTTCTGTCCTGCAAAGTTCACAACCATGCCCACCAAGGTGGCCAAAATAACCGCAAAAAACTTGTCAACTTTAACCGCAAATAGAATTTGGTGAAGGGCTTGTTTTGGATAATCTAGGTTTAATACCAAATCGGCATTGGGTAACAAATACAAAAACAATTCGTTTGACAAGACATTTAATGTTCCACTCGTTGCGTACAGCATCACGTACTGTGCAAATTGGGTACGACTCTTTTCTTTTTGACCCCAAGTCCAAGCTTTATTTAGCCTATAATTTAAAAACGTAGCTATAACAATGGCTGTGCTTTTCGCTATGTATGTAGGTAAGAACTGGCTAAGAGTATAATAAATGGCCAAGTCCACCACGAAAGAGAGCCCCCCGACCAAACCAAACTTGGTTAATGCAATGTATGTTTTTGAAGAAATCAAGATTAACGCTAGGCTCCTTGCTGTGTTATTTGTGAATCTTCAAAGATACAATCAAAACCCAACTTCAAAGGTTCATTTTTAAGATCATGGCCCACATTAAGGTCCCATATAATAGGTTTGTTGTGTTTGTTGCAAACATCCATCAATATTTGTTTTGCATTCTTCCCAAAAGGCACCTCGTTGTCGTGCATATCAATGATAGACCCCACCGCCACGGCTGAAATTTTCTCGAAGATTCCATTTGCGTCCAGTGCGCTAATCATGCGATCAAAATGATACAGGTATTCATCTAATTCTTCCAAGAAAAGCACGCAACCATTTATTTCAGGTTTGTGACCGGAAGCCAATAAGGCATAAATCATGCTTAGGTTCCCCCCCCAAATTTTCGCTTTATTGTTTACGAAAGTGCTTGTTTCGTTATAACCCAAACCATGCTCAGAGCCTTTTAGTACTTGTGCTAACTGAGTGAAATTGTGAGGGCTTTCAACATTCGCCCCAATTTGCATGGCCATCGGTGCGTGAAGGCTAGGTACACCCTGTTGAAACAGTATTGCATGCATAACCGTAAAATCAGAAAAACCAACCCACCACTTAGGGTGTTTTGAAAAATCTAGCTCTTGTAATTGAGTATATAATCGAATTAAACCATATCCTCCCCTAGCGGCAAAAACAGCCTTTATTTCAGGATTTTCAAGTGCCCATTTGATATCGTTTAACCTTTGATCATCGTTTCCTCCAAGCTGCCCATCTTGCAATCCTAAATTTGGTGAAACAACCAACTTCCATCCATGGCTATTCACCCATGCTTCAAAAGGTTTCAATTTTTGCATATCCATGAACCTAGAAGGGGCAATCAATGCTACCGAATCTCCTGGTTTTAGATATGGAGGAACAATGCTCATTTTAAATATGGCAAAAGCAGATTCGCCTGGGTTACAACGGTGGTCATTTCCGCATTTCGGGTATCCGATGGATATTCAATGTAAGGCGGTTCTAACTTAAATCCATCTGCCTTGATGCGCTTAGAAACCTGCTCCCAAAGATTGGAAGACTCACCGATTGATGCATTGGTTTGAGCCTTGTGAAACTTGCCTTTAGGGATTCGCATGGTTTCGAATTTTGATTGAACTATGGTTTTGTTTATGGGAATACCCACAAAAATATCCTGAACCACACCCTCTTTGGGAAGTTGCTGATAAACCGCCATGATGGGCCCGTTGATAATGCAGTTATTCTCTAGTATGATGTCGTTAACTTCACGTGCTGTGCCAATAATGAGCGTTTTTAGCTCTTCTGGTTTGGCTTTATAATGGCGCCCCAAAACATTCATTTCTGGTCTTTTTTTAGGCGTTAGCACAAAGTTTTCATCCGCGGCGACAAAACCCTCGATGGTTTGTGGTTTTTCCTCAACTTTTGGAGGTTGTTCACTAGGATTGGAACAAGCGGAAAAAACAACCACAAGAGCACTCAAACTAAGGAAGACTCTATTATTCTGCATAATTTTTGGCTAAGTTAATTCCCCTCCCTGATTTATC
>CAJXUB010000067.1 GCA_913061125.1 uncultured Flavobacteriaceae bacterium | reverse complement strand
TTACTCCCAATGGTATTTCAGTTCATTAAAAATAAATGGATGAACAAAAACTCTTAGGCGTTCTTGGTTACCCCATTGAACACTCAAAATCACCTTCACTCTTTGATTCTATTTTTAATGAAGCGGGTGTTAAAAATTGGACTTACGAACGGTTTGGATTCGCTAACCTTAATGACTTTTTCAGTTTCTCCTCTGCTCATAAAAATCTAGCAGGGTTTAACGTCACCATTCCCTACAAAGAGCAAATCATTTCGTTTCTTGATGTTATTAGCCCAGAAGCGAAAGCCATAGGGGCTGTAAATACCGTGGTTTGCACGGAAATAAACAAAAACAAACATTACGCAGGTTTTAATACGGATGTATATGGATTTGAACAAAGTCTTTTGCACATAAACAATGAAATAAAAAAAGCATTTGTTCTAGGTTCTGGCGGTGCATCTAAAGCAATTTGCTGGGTCCTACAACAAAAACAAATCCCCTACCAAGTGGTATCCAGAAACCCACAAGCTGAACAAATCGGATACGCTGAAATCCAACATCATCTCCAAGAAAACAACCTTGTTATTAATTGTAGCCCCGTAGGAATGGATGGCCCCTATCCTCCATTATTAGACCTACCCTTTGACCTCTTCAATATCAACGATAGCTTTATCGATCTCGTGTATAATCCCAAAACCACTCCAAGTATTGAAGCCATGAAGAAACAAGGAGTAGAATGCCTAAATGGGGAAATCATGCTCGAGCAACAGGCTCAAAAAGCCTGGCAAATTTTTAAACATCACCATGAATAAATACAAGTTCCTTCTTTTTAACCTCGTTGCCGTAATCTTTTACTCTTGTGGCAATCAAAAAGGAAACATTACCACCATAGAAAAATGGGACAACCAATCCTTCAATGAGCAAACACTCTTCAATCAGCAAGAGTTAAATGATGCGATTGCAAAAAATCTGAATTCCCAAGAAAAGGATAAGCCATTTCACGCTGTATCAGATAAAATTTGGCAGTTACACCATACCGATTTAAAAGTCAACTTCGACTTCAAAAAACAAACACTAAATGGCACTGCCATCGTTACGTTGAGGCCGTATTTTTATCCTCAAGACACCTTGGTTCTTGATGCCAAAGGAATGGATATCCTTCATGTTGAATTAGCCGATCAAACAGGTAAAAACCAAGGGCCCGCACCCGACCCTCTCAAATGGAAATACGATGGTAAAAAACTGCACATTGATTTGCCTAGCACGTACAGTGCGACCGAATATCTCAAAATTAGTATTCAGTATGTGGCGCATCCTGAAAGGCCCATCGATTCAACGGTTGACGTCAGCCAATCTGCCGTAACCGATGATAAAGGACTTTATTTCATCAATGCGGATGGGAAACACCCCTATCATCCTCGGCAAATTTGGACACAAGGTGAACCGCAATCTAATAGCCGGTGGTTTCCTACCCTTGATGAACCAAATCAAAAGCATACCCATCAAATTCAAATCACGCGTCCCGATAGTATGATTTCAATCAGCAACGGCAAGCTTGTTAAGCGTGTGAAAGATGAAAAAAAGAAACAGGTTACAGACTATTGGGAAATGAAAAAGCCACATGCCGTGTACCTCACAATGATGGCAATTGGTCCTTGGGCTGAAATAAAAGATACGGCTAAATATGCCAAGCCTTTTTCATTTGAGTGGGGCTTGGTTCCAGTAAATTACTACGTTGAAAAACCATATGCACCGTTTGCAAAGGAAATATTCGGGAACACCCCTGAAATGATCGAGTTTTTCTCGCAAATAACCTTAACCCCCTACCCGTGGAATAAGTACGACCAAATTGTAGCTCGTGAATTTGTGAGTGGTGCCATGGAGAATACCACGGCTGTCATTCACAATCATCGACTTCAGGATCCCACGGAAAAATTGGAAGACTACATTTCTCATGAGCTATTCCACCATTGGTTTGGTGATTTAGTCACCGCAGAAAGTTGGGGTGATCTTTCGATGAACGAGAGTTTTGCAACCTATGGTGAGTATTTATGGAGGGAACACAAGTACGGGAAGGAAAATGCCGAACATTGGTTGTATAAGAATCGATCTCGGGGCGAGTTCAATCCACTAACAGGAGAATACAACGCACAGAAATCCACTCCCCTTATCC
>CAJXUB010000066.1 GCA_913061125.1 uncultured Flavobacteriaceae bacterium | reverse complement strand
TGGCGATGTCGGATTTGGAAAAACTGAAGTGGCCATACGAGCGGCTTTTAAGGCCGTTGATAATGGAAAGCAAGTGGCCGTTTTGGTACCGACCACGATTTTAGCTTTTCAACATGCTAAAACGTTCAAACATCGGCTTCAAAATTTTCCAGTCACTGTCGATTATTTAAACCGTTTTAAAACGGCCAAACAACGCCGGGAAACTTTGGAACGATTGGCATCTGGTGCCACGGACATTATCATTGGAACCCATCAATTGGTTAACAAATCTGTTGAGTTTAAAGATTTGGGATTACTTATTGTGGACGAGGAGCAAAAATTTGGCGTAGCCGTTAAAGATAAACTCAAAACACTCCGTGAGAATGTGGATGTGTTGACCCTCACAGCAACACCCATCCCACGAACCCTGCAATTCAGTTTGATGGCCGCCAGAGATTTATCCGTAATAAACACCCCGCCGCCCAACCGTTTCCCCATTGAAAGTCAAGTTATTCGTCTCAACGAATCCGTCATTCGCGACGCCATCAGTTATGAAATCCAAAGGGCTGGGCAGGTCTTTTTTATTCACAACAGAATAGAAAATATTCAGGAAGTTTCTGGTTTGATTCAGCGTTTAGTTCCCGATGCAAAAGTTGCGGTTGGCCACGGTCGGCTAGATGGGCGAAAGTTGGAACAGCTGATGTTGGACTTTATGGAGGGTACTTTTGATGTGTTGGTGAGCACCACCATTGTTGAAAGTGGACTTGATGTGCCAAATGCCAACACTATTTTTATCAATAATGCCAACAATTTTGGACTGAGTGACTTGCATCAAATGCGAGGGCGCGTGGGACGAAGCAACAAAAAAGCATTTTGTTATTTTATCACCCCAGATTACCACGCCATGACCGATGATGCCCGAAAGCGTATTTCGGCACTGGAACAATATACGGCTTTGGGGAGTGGGTTTAATATTGCTATGAAAGATCTTGAAATCCGTGGGGCGGGCGATTTACTTGGTGGTGAGCAAAGCGGTTTTATTAATGACATCGGTTTTGAAACCTATCAGAAAATTTTGAATGAAGCCATTGACGAACTCAAAACCAACGAGTTTGAAGCCCTTTTTAATCATGAAAATAAGACTAAAACGTTTGTGCGAGAATTAACAATTGATGCTGATTTTTCATTAATGTTCCCCGATGATTATGTAAACAGTGTTTCGGAAAGGTTGCGTCTTTACACCGAATTAAATGGCCTAAAGTCAGAAGAAGACCTCCAGCAGTTTGAGCTCAATATTACAGACCGATTTGGCGCTCCGCCAACTCCCGTTATTGATCTTTTGGATAGTGTTAGAATTAAGTGGATTGGGACTCAATTGGGGCTTGAAAAAATCATTATGAAAAATCAAAAATTTGTGGGCTATTTTGTGGCCGATCAAAACAGTCCATTTTTTGATAGCTCTCAGTTTTCAAACGTACTTCAGTTTGTTCAACAGAATGCTAAGCGTTGCACTTTGAAGGAAAAGAAAACCCGATCGGGACTTCGTTTGCTGTTAACTTTCGACAACATCAGTTCGGTTCAGCAAATACTAAGCCATTTAAAAAGCATCGTGGCTTAATTTTTGATTAAAATTATAAAACTAATTATGAGAATCCCCCTGATCTTAATCTGTCTATTTTTGTCGAAATCCCTTTTGGCACAGCACAAAATCCGCGCAAAATTCACCCCAAAAGAATCCTATGAAGTGGCCATTTTGTATGAAATCATGCCCGACGTTTTGAATTACAAAACCCACTCAAAATTTGATGATGAAGGCCGCTTTACCATGACTTTGGATAGCACGTTTAACAGCGCCATGTACAGATTGGTGTATGGCCTTCCGCAGGAGGTTCATAATTTTGATTTCATTTACAACGGACAAGAAGACATCGAGCTTGCATTTAATACGGAAACAGGGGTGGTGTTCATTAAATCTGAAGAAAATAGGATCATGTCCGATTACTATTCTACCATGGCCAAAGTCGGGCAAGAGATTGGAGAGGCCTACCGAAATTTCAGTACAGATACCATAAAATTGATGCAGCTTTTTGAACGTCAAAAAGAAATTCAACACCAATTCGAGGCGCAATCTGAGAGTCTTATGGCATCAGAATTTATTAGAGCCAACAGGCGATACATTCCGGCGCATTTTGAACCGCTTCAAAGCTATATTAACAACGTGAAATCGCATTATTTTGATGCAGTTGATTTTAAAAATAAAACCCTCAAATCGTCCAATTTTTTCGTGGAACACGCTACCAATTTTCTATTTGGTCTTCAAGGCG
>CAJXUB010000065.1 GCA_913061125.1 uncultured Flavobacteriaceae bacterium | reverse complement strand
CCTAACTTGTGACATACCATGTTTTCTGTAATATATACAGGTACAAATTGACGGCCGTTGTGTACTGCGATGGTTTGAACAACAAAATCTGGTGTAATCATACTGGCTCTAGACCAAGTTTTTATCACTGTTTTTTTGTTTGCCTCCACATTAGCTGCAACTTTCTTTTCTAATTTATAATGAACGTAAGGTCCTTTTTTTAATGATCTTGCCATGTCTTATTATTTCTTTCTACGTTCTACAATATATTTATTACTTGCTTTGGTTTTAGAACGTGTTCTATACCCTTTAGCAGGAATACCATTTCGTGATCTTGGGTGTCCTCCAGAAGATTTTCCTTCACCACCACCCATGGGATGGTCAACAGGATTCATCACAACTGGTCTTGTTCTTGGACGGCGTCCTAACCAACGGCTTCGACCAGCTTTTCCAGAAACTTGCAACTGATGATCAGAGTTAGAAACCACGCCAATAGTTGCAAAACAATCCAATAAGAGCAAACGTGTTTCGCCTGAAGGTAATTTGACAGAGGCAAATTTACCATCTCGTGCCATCAACTGAGCAAAAGCTCCCGCAGAACGGGCAATTACAGCGCCTTGACCAGGACGTAATTCGATGCAAGAAATGATGGTTCCAAGAGGAATTTGACTCAACGGCATAGCGTTCCCAACTTCCGGGGCAACACCTTCGTGTCCAGAAACAAGCGTTTGACCAACTTGCAATCCATTTTGTGCCACGATGTAACGTTTTTCGCCATCCTGGTAGTTCAACAGGGCAATAAATGCAGTTCTGTTTGGATCGTATTCAATCGATTTAACTTCTGCTGGAATACCAGTTTTGTTTCGTTTAAAATCGATGATTCGATAACGTTTTTTGTGACCCCCGCCTTTGTAGCGCATGGTCATTTTTCCTTGACTGTTTCTTCCACCCGAACGTTTTTTCGGAGCCAAAAGGCTTTTTTCCGGCTTGTCAGTAGTGATGGCGTCAAACCCATTTACTACTCTAAATCGCTGTCCCGGTGTGATCGGTTTTAATTTTCTTACTGACATGTCTAATTAAATATTAGCGTATAAATCAATTGTTTCACCTTCCGCCAGTTGTACAATGGCCTTTTTGGTGGCCTTTGTTTTACCATGTTGAATCCCCGTTTTTGTGTATTTGGTTTTTCGATCTGGACGGACATTTATTGTTCGAACTTTATCCACAGAAACACCATAAGCAGCTTCCACTGCTTTTTTGATTTCTACCTTGTTCGCCTTCGTATTCACTAAAAAACTAAAGCAATTTCTCAACTCACTATCGAGAGTTGCTTTTTCTGTGATGATGGGTTTAATTAAGATACTCATGGTGTTCTTATTTACTTAAATTCGATTCAATTCCTTCAATTGCACTTTCTAAAAGAACGACTTGATTGGCATTCAAAATTTTATAAGTGCTTAATTCTGAGTTAGTTATGACTTCAGAACCTTTCAAATTGCGCGCCGACAAATATACGTTATTATTCGGCGTACCCAAGACAAACAAAGATTTTTTGCTGTCCAGATTAAGTGCTTTTAAAACGGCCGTAAAATCTTTCGTTTTTGGAGCTTCAAAATTGAAGTCTTCCAAAACGGTGATGGCTTTGTCTTTGGCCTTTATGGTAAGTGCAGATTTTCGAGCCAAACGCTTTACGTTTTTGTTTAATTTAAACCCGTAATTTCTTGGTCTTGGACCAAAAATACGTCCACCCCCTTTGAAAACTCCCGACTTAATACTACCCGCACGTGCCGTTCCCGTTCCTTTTTGTTTTTTAATTTTTCGAGTACTCCCCGTGATTTCGCCACGCTCTTTCGATTTGTGCGTCCCTTGGCGTTGATTGGCCAGGTATTGCTTAACATCCAAATAGACAGCGTGATTGTTAGGCTCAATACCGAACACTGCGTTGGAAAGGTCTGCCTTTCTTCCGGTGTCTTTTCCGTTGATATCTAAAACTGCTACTTTCATTATTTCTCAATCTTTACGTAAGCGTTTTTATGTCCCGGAACGCACCCTTTAACCACCAATAGGTTTTGGTCTGCCACGACTTTTAAAACTCTTAAATTCTGAACTTTTACTGTATCGGTTCCCATACGACCGGCCATTCGCATGCCTTTAAAAACACGCGCAGGGTACGATGCTGCACCAATAGATCCTGGCGCTCTCAAACGGTTGTGTTGTCCGTGAGTCGCTTGACCCACACCGCCAAATCCATGACGCTTAACTACCCCTTGAAATCCTTTTCCTTTGCTTGTTCCAGTGATATCTACGAATTCACCTTCTTCAAAATGCTCTACAGTGATGGTATCACCCAAATTGTACTCCTCCTCAAAACCTTGAAACTCCGCGACTT
>CAJXUB010000064.1 GCA_913061125.1 uncultured Flavobacteriaceae bacterium | reverse complement strand
GTTCAAGCTTGCCAAAATCTGCACGAGTTCCTGTCACGAAAAGAAGTTTCTTCATATACCAACCATTCATTCGGAATTTTCAACCGCACCTACTGCACATTACCGATTTATTTCACGATTTCGTTTTTAGTAGTGATCCAATAAATTAACTCTGACGGTTCATATGTATCGCGAGCCCAAGCGTATAGGGACTGAGGTTCGCTTCTTGTGGCACCCAGATATTCAAAAAATTTTTTAAGGATCTTTTTTTCCCCAAAGCCAAAATGCAGGTAGCGTATATGCAGTTGTTTAATTGCATCTTCTAACTCACAGTCATCTATTGACAGTAAGTAAATGGCTGCAGCAAGGCCTGTTCGATCCGCACCTGTTTTACAGTGAACTAAGAACGGCGCATCAACATTTTGAAAAAATTCAATAAGCTCTAAGATGCTCTTCTTGGAAGGTGCGCGCGTCGATCTTAATGGAATGTTGATTAATTTGAGCCCCTCGCGTTTGCAAATGCATTTTTCAATCAAATTAGCCGGGCGTTTTCGTCCACCCCTCAAATTTAAAACGTACTTCCCACCCTCTCTCTTAAATTTCTTCAATGCTAACAAACTTGGATGCCCAGACCGCAACGCAAATGAATTAGATGATATTTTATCCTTGTTGCTCCAGAAAAACCTTAAACAAGCATGATCTACAAACCAGGCATGCAACATGTAACGGTATTTCTTCAAAATAAATCTCATCTCAGAACATGTCTCCGGCGCCCTTAAAGCGATTTTCCTTACAATGGTAAACTCGGATGTCGCAATTAGAAAGCATTTAGTACGACTGAAGACTTATTTGCAAAGGGACTGCGTGGTGATTACTGCCAATTTGATACTCAAAGGGGCAACTCAAGTTTGCTTTGCAGATGTAAAAACTTGAGTCCAATAATTTTGTGTGCTGGTCAAAAATCTGTTTATGTTATCAGACTCTTCCATAGAAAATGACCAATCTTGCAAAATTAATTTTTCAGAAAGCGAACGCTTCGAAATAATTCTCTGTGGATTAAGGCCTACATCGTTAATAAGTGCATTAATTTTCCAACTATTTGAACTGAGCGATACAAACGGTGTCCGTGTCAATAGTGAAAAACATACGGAGTGAAAGCGCCCGGTAACATGCAAACAACTTTTCTCACAAACGTCTAAAAAGTCTTGATGGTTATTCATTAGTGTTAAACCTTGCCATTGCGAAATCTCAGAATTAGCCAGACCAAATTTTAACAGGCGGCGAGCACGAGACCGAATGTCAGTTCCTCGCAGCCAATTACTTGAAGCCTGTAACGGGATATATTGCACTGGCGCTTTATTTCTTATCGAAAACGCGAACCTTAATAAGTCAGCACTTTTTGATCTACTAACTGAATCACTGACCAGAACCTTGTTACCCTCAGAGTTGGCACCCAATTTGTAGTCTATGCTGAGGCTCAAATCACCAGAACACTGGACATTATCATCCAGGATTTCACAAAGCGCTTTGCGGCTGAAACTGTCACGGGCAATCACTTTTTGAAATGTGCTTAAATACTTGCGCCAAGCTACAGGATTATCTTGGTACAATGCATTAATAAACCAAACAGGCACACCTTGAAGAGCAAATTTAGAGGCGAAGCGAAGACATAACTCCGCTTTTTGTCTACCACTGTGAAAAGTTCCCTCCCCGTTGATCAAAATTAAATCAACACCCAAAGCCGTGGCGTGTAATTTCGCTGAGTAAGTTTTCGTGCCCGTTGGAACGAAAGTAGTATGCGTCACCCCTAGCTGTTTGAGCCAAAGGCGAATGTTTTTATCCACTTTTTGGCACCCAAAATGATTACCATCAATATTTGTATGATTGAGCACCATAATTTTCATTTGTGTACATCTTCCCATTGGCCTATTGGTATGGTTGTCTTACTCTATTGCCGGATGGGATCAAGGATTTTGCAAAGGTTGTTAGATAATTTTGATGCAGCAGCTTTTGACAACCTGAGAGATAATATATTTTCTCGGTGTGAAAAGGGCACACTCTCAATTGTGGGAAATGCGAACTCCATTTTGAAAACGAACAATGGAAACCTAATTGATAACACCTTTGTTTTGAGGATGAACCAAGGTTTGCCAATTAAACCCAATGCACAAGGTGCAAAGACCGACATGCTATGCTACAGTGAACCTTCTGTCTTCAAAAATCAAGAAATTGACAACTTTGATGGCATAAAGGTGCACATGTCCCCGAAAGGTCGTATTCTTGGTGATGATTGTGGGGTATACTATTTTCCTATAAATTTTTGGGAAGAGCTGTTTAAGACGCTTAAATCAAGGCCATCGGTGGGTGTTATGAGTATATATTTAATTCATAAACTCAAGGTTCCAAATGTTCACGTTTTCGGTTTTGATTTCAAAAAAACGAAAACATTTTATTCATCATTTAACAAACGAAGAACGCACGACTTTGAAGCTGAAGAACGCTTTTGTTTAAATTTGATAGCCCAGAATGGCTGGATATTTCACTGACTCTATCCTTTGAAGTGAAGGGCAACCATATTTTGGCCGCCCCCACCTAAGCACTAGTGTCCCAAAATCTGGGACAAGAACAATTTCGTACGATCAGATTTTGGATTGT
>CAJXUB010000063.1 GCA_913061125.1 uncultured Flavobacteriaceae bacterium | reverse complement strand
TCAATAGAAAAGGGGTTTTCTAATTGTTTGCCCAAAATCAGGGTTTCTCCAAAAGGTATATCTTTTGGTTTAGAGGAGGACGTGCTGTCCTGCTCATTAAAAAGGTCGTCTTTAACGCACGAATAAAGCGTTATCCCAATAACGAAAATAACGGAAAAGCGTCGAAATAATGTTGTAGAATTCATGATAAAATAGATTTGGTGCCCATAAATTTACACAAAAAATCTATTTATCTATGTTAAAATTTTAGAGTCTTTTAAAGACGTTGAATTATAGTTAAGGGGTGAATTATCCTCTAAAATATTGGGAGTCAATTATTTACCAATACAGAAATTGGAAAAAATATTGCCCAACAGGTCGTCCGTAGAAATTTCACCCGTAATGCGCCCAAAATGAAACAAGGCCTCACGAATGTCAATGGCCAATAAATCGCCAGAAAGGCCCGTTTTCAACCCCTTTTGCACTTGTTGGATATTGGCCAAGGCCAACTGCAGCGCATCGTAATGTCGGGCATTGGTAATGATGGTATCGTTATTACGCAATTGCCCCGTTTGAACCAAATTTAGCAATTGGGTTTTTAACCCCTCGACCCCCTCGCCTGTTTTGGCGCTAAGCCCCAAATAGGGTTGGTTTTTAAACCATCGTTTTAAACATTTGGAATCAATCAAATCCAATTTATTAAAAATGATAAGGTGTTGTTTATCAGGGTATAGAGCATTGGTATCATGAATCTGCTGAAGTACTTGTTTAGACGATTCTTCATTGAGTAAACCTGCGTCAAACAACTGAACGATGACTTGCGATTCGGCCATTTTTTCAAAGGTTTTTTCAATGCCAATGGCCTCCACGGTATCCTCCGTTTGACGGATTCCAGCGGTGTCAATAAATCGAAATTTTATCCCTTCAATGGTCAATTCGTCTTCAATAGCATCGCGCGTGGTCCCTGCAATATCGCTCACAATGGCTTTATCGTCGTTTAGCAATGCATTTAGTAGGGTTGATTTACCTACATTTGGGGCGCCAATAATGGCAATGGGAACCCCGTTTTTGATTACATTTCCTGTAGAAAAGGAATCAATCAAATATTTTAATATCGTGATGATACGATTCAACAAATCGTCAAATTGCTGACGGTCTGCAAACTCCACATCTTCTTCAGAAAAATCCAATTCCAGTTCAATTAGGGACGCAAAATTGAGAAGTTCATCTCTTAAATTTTTAATCTCAGTACTAAACCCGCCCCGCATTTGCTGCAGAGCAATTTGATGGGCTGCTGCACTGTCGCTGGCGATTAAATCGGCAACGGCTTCGGCTTGACTTAAATCCATTTTTCCGTTGAGAAATGCCCGTAAGGTAAACTCGCCCGGTTGTGCCGCTCGACAGCCGTGTCGAATAAATAATTGTAACATTTCTTGCTGAATAAAACTGCTGCCGTGGCAAGAAATTTCCACCACATCCTCACCGGTGTAGGATTGTGGGTTTTTAAATACCGACACCAAAACTTCATCCAAAACGCGTTGTCCATCCACAATATGGCCCAAATGAACGCTGTGAGTCGGTTGATCGGCCAGTTGTTTGTTGTGAATAGATTTGAATAGCATTTCTGCAATTTCCAAGGCCTTAGGCCCAGATACACGAATCACGGCAATAGCACCAGCCCCAGATGGAGTGGCCAAAGCGATTATGGTATCCCGATTGTGCATGATTGAAGTTTTTACAAAAGTATTAATATTCCACCAAATCAAATGATTAAGAAAATTTAAATTATTTTTGCCAAAATTTTTTAGATATGATAAATCGTTTTTTCTTTTTTTCCTTTTGGATCGCTGCAGGGCTTTCGTTGATGTTTGGTTGCAGTACTGAATCGTCCAAAAATTCGTACACCGTTTCGGTTCAAGCTGATGGCGTTTTGGATGGAATCCGAGCGTATCTAAATGTAAACGAAGCCGGTAAAATTGTCAAAACAGACACTGCTGTTGTAGCCAATGGGCAGTTTGAATTTAAAGGAACCGTCGTTACTCCAGAATTACGAACCATCACTGTTGATGGCATCACTGGGCAAGCTGGAATGGTGTTAGAAGCCGGAAAAACGAATGTAGTTTTGTACAAGGATAGTATTTTTAAAACCGAAATTTCTGGTGGACCAAACAACATGGCCTTTATGGCCTACAAAACAGGATTTCAAGAACTAAACGATCGAATGAATGCGTTACGTGAGCAGTTTATGGCCGTTCGAGAAGACGCAGAAGCCGTTAAAATTTTGAGATCTAAAAGTGCCGTTATTCGAGATGAAATGAAATCTTTTGGGTTTGCGTTTGTAAAAAATTATCCAAATTCAGATTTTGCCCTCATGGTTTTGGATGGCGTGACAGGACAACCGGGTTTTGATCTTAAATTAGCTGAGGAGGCCTTTGGTGCTGTTGGGGATGAAATTAAAACCAAATCCTATAACCTTGAAACTGTTCAAAATATTAGCACAAAATTATCCAATGCTGCACTGTCCCAAAATCTTAGCGCTGGCAGTAAAGCCCCTGATTTTACGGCGCCCAACCCCGAAGGTGAAATGATCACCTTAAGTCACATTTTAGGAAAAGTAACTGTACTTGATTTTTGGGCCTCTTGGTGCAAACCTTGTCGAGTTGAAAATCCAAATTTTGTCCGTATTTATAATCAATATCACGCAAAAGGGTTGGAAATAATCAGTGTATCGTTGGACCGTGACAATCAAAAACAACGCTGGTTGGATGCCATTGCCAAAGATCAATTAAATTGGCACAACGTATCGAATCTTAAATTTTGGAACGACCCCGTCGCCAAACTCTACAACGTCAACGCCATACCTGCGACATTCATTTTGGATGAAAATGGAACTATCATTGCCGATCGTCTTAGAGGTGCGGCCCTTGAAGCCAAAATTGCAGAGTTATTGGATTAGTTATTTTTTGCCCCATTTAAAATAAATAACAAAACAATAGGAACAGCCAACAGCACGACAACCCACAAGTGTTGTTCTAAAATCCAGGGTGCTACAAACAAAGTGATTAAACTTCCTCCAACAGCTCCTCCAAAATGGGCATCGTGACCAATATTTCCTAACCGTTTTTTCATACCATACAGTGAAAATAACAAATAGCCAACCCCGAGCAGATATGCTGGGATGGGAATGGGAATAAAAAACAGAAATAGCGGCATGTCAGGGAATAATAAGATGGCCGCATAAACAACCCCCGTAACAGCTCCACTGGCTCCAACTGCAGTGTAAAATGGTTCGTTTTTATGAATATAATACGATAAAAGATTGCCAGCAATTAAACTGACTATATATATGACATAAAAATTCAAGCTGCCCAATTGAAAAATTATGATGTCGCCAAATACATAAAGCGTAAACATATTAAATATAAAATGTTGCCAATTGACATGTAAAAATGCCGAGCTTATCAACCTGACTCGATCTTGGTTTTGAATTGCTGCGACATTAAATTTATAGGTGTTAAAAAAAAGATCATCACGAAAACCACGGTAGGTAACCAACAGATTTGTAATAATGACAATTAGAGTGTGAATGTTCATGGATTAAAACGCTTTAATCTTGT
>CAJXUB010000062.1 GCA_913061125.1 uncultured Flavobacteriaceae bacterium | reverse complement strand
AAACCAGTTCAGCATGACGTGAGGTTGCGTTGAGTCGCTGAAACCAGTTCAGCGTAAGACTAAACTATTAGTGAACAGGCATACCGCTGTGGCTTGGTTTAGCCGTGTCGGGCTGCATTAATACCAGTTGGCCGTCTGGCGATTTGGCCATTAAAATCATCCCTTGGCTTTCAACTCCACGAAGGGAACGCGGCTTGAGATTCAACAATACCATAACCTTCTGATCTAGCAATTCGTTGGGTGTATAATATTCGGCGATTCCAGAAACAATCGTTCGTGTTTCAGAGCCCACATCGACCTTAAGAACCATCAGTTTTTTAGTTTTTGGCATTTTTTCCGCATCTGTGACGGTTCCAACGCGGATGTCCATTTTAGAAAAGTCGTTAAAATCAATGGTGGGTTTTTGAGGGTCCACTGCTGGAGTTTCGATAGTTTGGGTTTTGCTTTCTTCAAGTTTTTGAAGCTGGGCTTGAATCTGCTCATCGTCAATTTTGGTAAATAATAAGGAAGCTTGTCCTATAGTATGGTGCGCTGAAAACAGCGGTTGTCCTTGAGCGATGGTGGACCAAGTGGCTGGTTCATCGAGGTGCAACATTTGTTTGAGCTTCTGTGCCGTAAACGGCAAAAAAGGTTCTGACAAGACGGCCAAACCAGCAGCCAATTGCAAGGCCGTGTTCATGATGGTTTGAACACGTTCTGGATTTGTTTTTATTACTTTCCACGGTTCTTCGTCGGCCAGGTACTTGTTTCCTGTGCGGGCCAAATTCATTAGCAACTGACTGGCTTCACGAAATCGAAAGCGTTCGAGCGAGTGTTCTAAATCTTGTGGTGTGTTTTGTAAGACGGCAAGGGCTTTATCATCTGCTGGCAACAAGACCGTTGGTGCAGGGACATTGCCGTGGTAATACTTGTTGGTCAACACCAAAACCCTATTGATAAAATTACCATAAACAGCAACCAATTCATTATTATTTCGTGCCTGAAAATCTTTCCAAGTAAAATCGTTATCTTTTGTTTCTGGCGCTGTGGCGGTTAGAACATAGCGCAAAACATCTTGTTGTTCGGGGAAATCTTTAAGATAATCTGGAAGCCATACGGCCCAGTTTTTTGAGGTAGATAATTTTTGGCCCTCCAAATTTAGAAATTCGTTCGCCGGAACATTTTGGGGTAAAATGTAACTGCCTTCTGCTTTTAGCATGGCTGGAAAAATGATGCAATGAAATACAATATTATCTTTCCCTATAAAATGCAACAGAGTGGTGTCTTTGTCTTTCCAATAGGGTTCCCAATTTTTACCCTGCGCCTTTGCCCATTCCTTGGTGGAGGAAATGTAGCCAATGGGGGCATCAAACCAGACGTAAAGCACTTTGCCGTCTGCTCCATCTGCTGGAACTGGAATACCCCAATCCAAATCTCGGGTAACGGCTCGAGGTTTTAAACCGTCATTGATCCAAGACATGCATTGCCCGTAAACGTTCGGTTTCCAGTCGGCTTTATGATCCTCTCCAATCCATGTTTTTAAAAACTCTTGGTGTTTGTCAAGCGGTAAATACCAGTGTTTTGTCGATCGCAACTCGGGGGTATTGCCAGTTATTGCGGATTTGGGTTGAATCAAATCGGTTGCATTGTGGCTGGTTCCACAGGCCTCGCACTGGTCGCCATAACTTTCAGGGTTACCGCATTTTGGACAGGTTCCAATCACAAATCGATCGGCCAAAAACTGTTGCGCTTCTGCATCGTAAAGCTGGTCGGTTGTTTCCACCACAAATTCCCCTTTATCGTTTAAGGTTTTAAAAAACTGCGCTGCTGTATCGTGATGAACGGCAGCCGAGGTTCGGGAATAATTGTCGAAAGAAATCCCAAATTCTTTAAACGATTTTTTTATGATGGTGTGATAACGATCAACCACATCCTGTGGACTGATTCCTTCTTTTTTGGCCTTGATAGTAATGGGCACACCGTGCTCGTCACTGCCGCAAATAAAAGCAACATCGTGACCTTTCAATCTTAAATATCGGGCATAGATATCGGCCGGAACATAAACCCCTGCCAAATGACCAATATGAATGGGTCCGTTGGTATACGGTAAAGCAGCTGTGAGTGTAAAGCGTTTGGCCATAAATTTCAGATTGTAAGAACAAAAATACACAAATAAAGCAGCATAGTAAACCAATGCTAAAAGAATTTTATATCTTTACACAAAGCCCTTATCAATGCGTATAAATTATTTGTTTTGTCTCTTGCTTTTGGCTTGTTGTACACAACACAAACCCGCCACTATGCCAACTCATACTTCCTTGCCTTCGAATTCAAAAAAATACACCAGCCCCTCGTATTTGAAGGTTGGTGACTCGGTTGCTATTGTAGCGCCTGCCGGCATTTTAAAAGGAAGAAAAGCAGGTATTTTAGCCGCCGAGCAGTTGCTTAAATCATGGGGGTTGGTTCCAGTTTTGGGACAATATGTGTTTAAACAAAACCACCATTTTGCAGGTACTGATGCCGAACGCCTTTCCGATTTTCAATGGGCGCTAGATGACCCCAGCATTAAAGCAATATGGTGTGCGCGCGGCGGTTATGGCAGCATGCGAATCGTGGATGATCTCAATTTTGAAACTTTTAAATTGGCCCCCAAATGGGTTGTGGGTTACTCTGACATAACTGCCATTCACAATGCCATCAATGGCCTCGGAATTGAATCCCTACATGGCATGATGGCCGTTAATATGGAATCCAAACCCAAAGCCATTAAGCGCTCCGTTGAAACCCTAAAAAATGGATTGTTTGGTTCCCTAAATTCCTATACCATTGCCCCAAATAAAACGAATATTTTAGGCAAGGCTGAAGGCGTTTTGACGGGTGGAAATCTTACGCTTCTCGCCGCACAATTGGGAAGTAAAACTCAAATAGATCCACGTCATTCTATACTTTTCATTGAAGAAATTGGCGAGTACAAATACCAGATTGATCGGATGTTGCAAAGCTTAAAACGGGCCGGATATTTTGAACATTGTACCGGAGTTATTGTGGGCGACATGAGTCAAATTAAACCCAATACAACAGTTTGGGGAGACAGCACGGAGCAATTAATCGCAAATGTTTTAAAAGCATACAATATTCCAGTTGCATTTGGTTTCCCAGCGGGACACGAACCTGAAAATCTGGCTTTAATTTTTGGGCGAAAAATAACCCTAACCATTACCAACACCTCCACTCAAATCACATTTTAAACCTCCCCAAATTTATGACTTCCAAACACCAATTGGGCCGCCAAGGCGAAGCTGCAGCCGCTGCATTTTTAATCCAAAATGGCCATCAAATTTTAGAGCAAAATTACCGTTATCTCAAAGCCGAGGTAGATGTGATTGCACTTAAAAAAAATTGTTTAATCGCAGTAGAAATTAAAACACGTTCTAGCGATTTTTTTGGTCCTCCAGAATCGTTTTTAAAGCCCAAACAACAACAAAGAATTGTTACTGCAATTGACTATTTTGTTAAACAAAATAATTTGAATGTTGAAGTTAGATTTGACGTGATTAGTGTCCTAAAAAAAGGCGGTAATTTTCAAATTAAACATATCAAAAATGCATTTTATCACTTTTGAATAACTGGCAACAATGCGTCTAAGTTCTGGGGCTTAGCAATGATAATTTTATCGTTATTCAAAACCAAAAAATGAGGAGTGGCTGGAATGTTGTACAACTGAACTAGCGGGTGTTCCCATTTGCCAAGGGCAAGGACGTGCGTCATGGACGTCCAGGTGTACCTGTAATCGTTCCAGTTGTAGGGGTCATTTTCTAAAGCAACGGCAATGATGGAAGTGGCGGTTGTATCGCTTGCATCAGCCGTATAATGAATGGTAGGCATTTCATTAAGACAATGGCTGCAAGTACTGCTCCAAAAAATCAGTACATAGGTATCTGCACTGTTTAGGTCGTATAAATTGATGGCTTCAGCATTGGAAGTTGCAGGTTGAATTTCAAAATTTGGCGCTTTGGAACCAAGTGCCGTTCGCTCAAAATCAAGAAGCGCTTTCAGGCCTTTCGAATCTTGATGCTGTTCAGCTAAGGGTTGCAATATCGTATTGGACAAGTGGAGGGCAACGGCTTCTTGGTTGGATTCAATAAGTTGAGACATGATAACGGTCATTATAGCGTATCGCGTGGAACTTTCTGCTGAGCTTTGTAGAATTTGATTCAAATCTAATACGCTACG
>CAJXUB010000061.1 GCA_913061125.1 uncultured Flavobacteriaceae bacterium | reverse complement strand
CTTGTTACAGGCGAACCCAAACAACTCCGAGCACACTTTAGCTTGAAACGATAATAAACTCAAATTTTTATCGTTATATTTGGAAGAATAATCATGATCCCAAATTATGAAACACCTGCTTATATTATCCTTTTTTTGGATAACAATATCTTTTAGTTATGGACAAATTATTCTTGTCAATCATTCAGATTATGAACAATCAAAATATGCCCCCCAGCAATTGGTAGAGGAGATTCTAATTGCAAATGATTGCAGTGAGATTAAAAATTTTACCAGCAAGGTATCTGGCCAATCCAGTTCAATATCGACCAAAAGTTACGGCTATTTTAAAACGCCCAACGGTAGTGATTTTCCTTTCAAAGAAGGAATAATTTTATCGACCGGCTGGGCAGCTCCAGCTGGAAACTCAACAAATCCAGAAATATTATCCTATAACAATAGGATGTTTGGAGACAGCGATATCGAAACCGCTTTAGGGGTTGGGCATACATTTGATGCCACTTATTTTAAATTTCATTTTACCCCCCATGTGGATGAGATTAGCTTCCGGTATATGATGGCGTCAGAGGAATACGATGGGAGCACGGAATGTGATTTTGCAGACAGCTTTGCCTTTTTATTAAAAGAAGAAGGCAGCCAAACCTACACCAATTTAGCAGTTTTGCCCGACGGAACACCTGTAAGTGTCACAAACATTAATAACGCCACAGCGTGTCAAAGTAATTCGAGTTACTTTGCAGGATACAATCCCAATACAACAAATTATGGGGGTCATACTAAAGTTTTGACGGCTAAATCTGCGGTTACACCAGGAAAAACGTATGAGATAAAATTAGTTGTGGCTGACCAAGGCGATCAAATATGGGATTCTGCAATTTTCTTAGAAGCGGGTAGTTTTGATTTGGGAGGCGATTTGGGTGATGACCAAACTATTGCTAATGGAAACCCAGGGTGTAAAGGCACACCGATTACTTTGGACCCAAAGCTAGTTAACCCGAATTTAACGTTCAAATGGTTTAAAAACAATGTATTAATCCCTGGTGCCACTGCTTCAAAATTACAGGTTGAAACCAATGGAACTTACAAATTTGAGGCCGTTACAGGAAGTTGCAGAACTTCCGACGAAGTTGTGATAGAATTTGCAATTCCTCCGATAATTTCCGCACCACCAAAAAACATTTTGAGATGTGAAACAGACAACGACCAAAAAGAGTTGTTTGATTTTTCAGAAAATGAAACATTGGTTTTGGGAACTCAAAACAGTTCAGATTTTTTGGTTACTTATCATGCCTCCCAAACACATGCCAATCAAAATCAAAATCCATTAACCGTACCCTACACAAACACCAAACCAAAAGAAACCATTTGGATGCGTATTGCCGACAAAACTCAAAGCTGTTTTAAAACGGCTAGTTTTAATATAGAAGTACAATATCTACCAAAAGCATTTAAGGTGAAAGATTATGCGCTTTGTGATGATAATTCTGACGGTGATGACTCTAACGGCAAAGCGACGTTTGATTTAACCAGTAAAATAGATGACATCATAAAAGACCAAATCCTTTCGGACATTCGGGTTAGATTTTTTAATACCCAAAATGATGCAGACGCCGGGATTTCGGGAACCGAACTGAACACAACCTTAATAAATACATCGAATCCTCAAAATATTTTTGCTCGAGTAGAAAATAAACTAAACTCAAATTGTTACGCCACCACAGAGTTTAAACTTAAAGTTAATCCACTGCCTGTGGTGGCAACTGAAGTTGAACTTAAACAATGCGACACAGATAGTGACGGGCAAGCCAAATTTAATCTCACAGAAGCGAAAAGTTTAATTTCAGACGATCACGAGCAGTTGGTTTTTTCGTTTTATGAAACCCAATCAGAAGCATTATCAAAGACTAACCCCATCGAAAATCCAATTTCTTATGAAAATTCAACAAAAATCAATGCTGTAATTTATGCCAGAATTGAAACAAAAAAGAAGTGTTTTCGAACGTCAAAAATTAATCTTATTGTAGGAGCCACGCAATTGGACCCAAGTTTTCAGTTGGAATACAATGTTTGCGATGATAAGGTTAGTGACAACGATGACACCAACGGTGTGGCCACGTTTAATTTTGAGGACGCAACGGCCAAAATTTTAGCTCAATTGCCCAAAAATCAAAATTTAGGGGTATCGTATTATGAGTCTGAATCTGATGCTTTGTTGGAACAAAATCCAATTGTGGATATTGCCAATCACAGAAATTCAAATGCGTCAAAAACACAACGAATTTTTGTTAGGGTCGAAAGCAAAGACATTAACGCCTGTTTGGGGTTAGGGCATCACATTACATTAAATGTCTTGCCACTTCCAAAACAACAATCCATTGCAGACTTTACAGCTTGTAGCGACACGGAAAAAGCCAACTTTGATTTAACAACAATGGATGCTAAAGTAAGGGGCGATCAAACAAATAACTTACAGATTAGCTACCACCTTAGCGCTTCCGATGCAGAGAATAATATTCCAATTGTTAATCCAGAAAATTTTATAAACACCTCTAACCCTCAAACCATTTTTGTTCGCGCATTTTTTGATAAAAATAACAACCAGATTATAGACAAAGCAGAATGCGTTCGCACCGATATTACCTTTAAAGTAAGGGTCAATTCAACCCCAAAAATAACAGCACCCAAACCCATTGTAGCCTGCAGTGACGCTTTAAAAGCAGCGTTTGATTTAACACAACGCGCCAAGGACATCACGAATAACGACGATACAATTGTTCTGACATATTATGAAACTCAAGACGATTTGGAAAACGACAACCCCATTCCAGATCCCAAGAACGTTATTTCTACAAAAACCAAGCGTA
Organism: uncultured Flavobacteriaceae bacterium; assembly: GCA_913061125.1. GTDB lineage: Bacteria > Bacteroidota > Bacteroidia > Flavobacteriales > Flavobacteriaceae > UBA3537. Next base: position 1,783 of record CAJXUB010000061.1, on the reverse strand, counting down.
CAATTTATGTTCGGGCCCAAGGGAAGAACGGTTGCAGTTCCAAAACAACATTGGATTTGGAAATTTTATTTTTTGAAAATTTTAATATCAACCCAACGCCAATTGAAGAGTGCGAAATTGACGGGGACGGTTTCGATTTGTTTGACTTAACCATTAGAGAACAACAAATTTTAAATAAACTGAATCCTTTAAAATTTTCATTTCAATATTATGAAAACGAAAGCGATGCAGAGGAAGGGAATAACAACACCATTAAAAATCCAACAAATTTTAAAAACACTAAAAAAGATGAACAAATTATTTATGTTCGTGTTAAACCAAATTATAACGACTGTTTTGTTGTTATTCGATTAAGAATTTTTGTTCATCAAGTTCCTAAAATAGATATTGAAGATCAATATTTATTGTGTTTCGACAGCAACAACATTTTAATCAAACCCACCGGTCAAACACAATTAATTTCCCCGCCTATTGATACCAAACTGGATTCAAAAAACTATACTTTTAAATGGTATTCTGCTCCTAAAATTCAAGTTGAAAACAATCCAAATGACAACATAATTAAAGGAGAAGTTGGACCTATACTTAAAGCCACTCAACCAGGGGATTACACGGTTGTGGCAACAAATAAGGCTACACTATGTAGGATTTCTGCAAGTACGGTTGTTGTTAAATCTTCTCCTCCAGAAGAAATAACTACAGAAATTTTACAACCAGAATTTAGTAGCCCAAACAGTGTTAAAGTCAATGTCATTGGAAATGGCGATTACGAATATGCTCTTGATGATGGCCCATGGCAAAAAGATAATATTTTGAAAAATGTTCAATATGGCGAACATACCGTATGGGTCAGAGATCGTTTTGGATGCGGGGTTAAGAGTGTCAAAATTACCATCATAGACTATCCCAAATATTTCACCCCCAATGGCGATGGTTATCATGACACGTGGAATATTAGCAGTTTGAAGGCTCAAGCTAACGCAAAAATTTATATATTTGACCGATACGGTAAATTGCTCAAAATGATCAGCCCAGCATCGAGGGGTTGGGATGGTACTTTTAATGGACAACCAATGCCCACCTCGGATTATTGGTTTTTAATTGAGTATCTTGACTCGGGAAAGGCAGCAAAGCAGTTTCGAGCACATTTTACTTTGAAAAGATAGAATAAATGAAATTAACCAAACAACTCATTCTTCTTGCCATAATTGGGTTTTTCTATGGCAATATACAGGCCCAAGAGGGACTTCCGATATATTCCGACTATTTAACAGATAACTACTATTTGATTCACCCATCCATGGCTGGTGTAGCCAATTGTAATAAGGTTCGACTAACTGGAAGGCAGCAGTGGTTTGGTCAAGAAGACGCACCAAGTCTGCAAACCTTCAGTATCAATGGTCGCATTGGAGAATCGCAATCTGGAGTAGGCGCCATCGTCTTTAACGATCAAAATGGCTACCACTCACAAACAGGGGCGTATCTAACCTATGCCCACCATTTGATGTTTTCTCGAAACACAATCGACCTAAACATGCTTTCTTTCGGGCTAAGCGCAGGGATGATTCAATACAAGTTGGACGAAACAGCATTTGTAGAATTTGATCCCATAATTGCTGGAATCGAACAAAGCGCTACAGATTTCAATGTTGATTTTGGATTTTCGTATCACCTCATAAATTTTTATGCACATGCTACGGTTAAAAATTTACTTAAAAATGAAGGAGTTAACATCAATGAGCAAGGCGTGAGTTACGACAACCTTAGAACGTATTTATTTTCT
>CAJXUB010000060.1 GCA_913061125.1 uncultured Flavobacteriaceae bacterium | reverse complement strand
CTTGTTACAGGCGAACCCAAACAACTCCGAGCACACTTTAGCTTGAAACGATAATCTCTGCTTAAACAAAAAAAGGCCTGCAAACGCAGGCCTTTTTTTGAACTAATTCAAATTACAAATTCATGTTCAAAGACAGTGTAAATGTGGAATTGTTGTTGTTCAATAGGGCATTATCTAAATTTCCTGCATCATAGAGGGCTTGCGATGTATTTTGCTTCATATTTTCATAAGCCAAATCTAATCTTGTATTCCCAAAATTATACCCAAAACCTAAAGCATATCCTTTGAGGTCTCCCATCAAAGATGTGTTTTTGTAGGGACTTTCCTGGAGCTTATAACCACCTCTAAAACTCATGTTTTGATAACGATATTCGGCACCAACCCTAAACGTACTGGCTGCTTTAAAGGTACTGTTAATCTGATTATTCAGAGTGCTGTTGAGTTGATCATTTCTGGTGTTGTATGTTGTCCCGGCATAATTTTTTCGAGAATAATCAAAACTGATTAGCCCTGATTTATTAAAAATATAAGCTAAACTTCCACTGAATTCAGATGGTGTGCGCAATTTATAATCTGGAAAAATAACAACAGTCGATGGGTTAACAAGGTATCGTTGATTAGTAGACGTATTTAGTGTTGATAGGTATTGAGTGGCCTCCTCGCGAAGTGTTAACCAAGTGGGTGTGGCGTAACTCACTCCAGCCCGTAAAGATTCTGATAATTTTACAATAGTACCAAGTTGAATTGAAAACCCTTCCCCTTTTGTAAACAATTGATTTTCAAAGTTTACATTATTTACAGTAGAGCCACTGTTGTTATTTTCTTCAATTAAAAAAGTTTTTCTGCTGAAGTCAATAAAATGAGAATTAACATTCAAACCGAGGTGAATGTTGTCATTATATTGCCCAGCGACATTCACTGAAAATTTTCCATTATATCCTTGTGATTCATAATTGTATTCTTGGACAAAATTTCCGTTGGCCATGTTGGAGGTGTAAGCAATATTATTGTCATCATTAATATCAGCGGGTTCAAGTATTCCTGCTTCGAAACCCAGGAAGGCCTGTTGGTGTCGGTATCCATAATCGGCCCCAATTTCGGCATAGGCCTGCGTTACGGTTTCGCCTTCCAACAGACGAATATTTCCAAGTTTTAACCCATTGGCATTTTCCAAAAAGTAACTCGAAATGGATTTATTGGTCGTTCCAGCCGCTAAAAATTTCGAATTGTAATCTTGTAATTTTTCATAAAACAGACTAACTACAAATTTTCTCCATTTGGAATTGTTGTTACTTCGAAACACAAAGGCCGCACCAATCTGGTTTAAATCAAAATTATTGGTAGTACCATTGGTTACCGTATTGCCGTAAGTAACGTCGCTTACACGGTTGTTATTGGATGCCGTTAATGCCCCTTGGCTGGTGTTGAAAATGGAGGCGCCAGCGGGATTAATACTCACTCCAGAGATGTCACCACCAAGCGCTCCAAAAGCACCGGCCATAGATTTGAAGCGTGCAGTTCCTTGAGTTTCTGTATTAGAATAGCGGATTGCATCGGACAAATCCTGAGCATAAATAAAACCGATTGAAAAAAGGCAAAAAAGGGTTGAGATTATAGTTTTCATCCTATGTGTTTATTTTTATTAAGCAAAATGATTTCGTAATTACTACAGAAAATTAATTTCCTCGAAGTGATCCACCACCTCTTGATGATCGAGTTGAGCCCCCGCCAGACGACCGTGTTGTGGTTGAACGTGAACTTGATGAGCTTGGTCTGTAGTAAGATGAGCCTCCCGATCGTGTGGTCGAACGTGTGGAACGTGTCGGTGATGATGATCGTGTGGATCTGGAAGGTCGTGTTGTGCTTCTGCTTGATCGGGTTGTTGATCGATTGGTATTGTAACCATCATACGATCGGCCTCTTGTGGTGGTTCTTGAACTTCGTGTGGTGCTTCGAGTTGGTCTCGATGCGTCGTAACGAGAGTTTGAAGAACTGCTTCTTGTGGCATTTGATCTTGTTCGAGCAACAGTACCAAGAGCACTGCTGTTACTTAAGCTTGAGGTTCTGTATCCGGTATTTCGATATCCGTTATTTAAAACAACATTACTTGATGTATATGCGTGGTTATAATACCCATTACCGCCCCAATAATATGGTGAATTCCAATTCCAACCCCAATTGTTCCAACCGACGTTCCAACCCCAATTGTTCCAACCCCAGTTATTCCAACCCCAGTTATTCCAACCCCAGTTATTCCAGCCCCAATTGTTCCAACCAATGTTCCAGCCCCAATTGTTCCAACCAATGTTCCACCCCCAATTGTTCCATCCCCAATTGTTCCATCCCCAATTGTTCCATCCCCAATTGTTCCAGCCCCAATTGTTCCAACCAATGTTCCACCCCCAATTGTTCCAACCCCAGTTATTCCAGCCCCACCCTATTCCAAAATAGGACGGTCGTGTTTGGACGTTAATAACCACTCTTGAGTCGCTGTTTTGTCCCCATCCGCCATAATTATCCTCTTCGTTGGTCTCAGAGTTGTACTGACCGCCATAGCTGTCAACGTCCGTGAAGACCTCGTTGTCGGAATTCGCATATTCATTGGCTTTTCCTTTGAAATAATCTTTATAATAACTGTTACCTTGATCCGACTGAGTGTCAGACTGTTCGCTGTAAGTATAATCAGAATTTGAACCATAAATGCCATCCTCTGAAAGTCCAACATATTGGTACGACCCACAAGAAACCAAAGTGGTTAAACCTAGAATCAAAACAAGGATTGGGCGAAAATTTTGAAGTAATACAGCTAATTTCATATCGGTCTAAATTAAATTGTTGAACACCTTAAAAATATGTAGTTTTGTAACATAAATTATTATCTATTGGCATACAACGCAATAGTTGTGCCAAATTACAATAATATGGCAAAAAACCTCACAAAGCGCGAACAAGATTATTCAAAATGGTACAACGAACTGGTTGTCAAAGCCGACCTGGCCGAGAACTCAGCCGTGAGAGGTTGCATGGTCATAAAGCCCTATGGCTATGCCATATGGGAAAAAATGCAAGCTGAACTTGACAAAATGTTTAAGGCAACAGGTCATCAGAATGCGTATTTCCCGCTGTTTGTCCCAAAAAGTTTATTTGAAGCAGAAGAAAAAAATGCAGAAGGATTCGCCAAAGAATGTGCCGTAGTTACACACTACCGATTACAAAACGATCCTGAAAATCCAGGGAAATTACGCGTCGATCCAAAAGCTAAACTGGAAGAAGAATTGGTCGTAAGACCCACCAGTGAGGCCGTTATTTGGAACACCTATAAAGGATGGATTCAATCCTATCGGGATTTACCCATACTCATCAATCAATGGGCCAATGTGGTGCGTTGGGAAATGCGTACCCGATTGTTTTTAAGAACGGCCGAATTTCTTTGGCAAGAGGGGCATACGGCACATGCCACGAAGCAAGAGGCATTGGATGAAGCCAAACAAATGAATCAAGTCTATGCGGATTTTGTTCAAAATTTTATGGCTATCCCTGTTATTCAAGGGACAAAAACAGAAAGTGAACGCTTTGCTGGAGCCGAAGAAACTTATTGCATCGAGGCTCTAATGCAAGACGGCAAAGCCCTTCAGGCGGGGACGTCACACTTTTTGGGGCAAAATTTTGCCAAAGCTTTTGATGTTAAATTTATGACCAGCGAAGGGACACAAGACCACGTTTGGGCCACGTCATGGGGCGTTTCTACACGGCTAATGGGTGCGCTTATCATGACCCACAGCGACGATAATGGGTTGGTGTTACCTCCAAACCTTGCTCCCTATCAAGTGGTTATTGTTCCAATTTATAAAAGCGAAGAACAACTTCAGGCCATCAGTACAGTCGCTCAAAATATTATGGAATCATTGAGGGTCAATAATATTAGTGTCAAATACGATAACAGAACCACGCAACGCCCTGGGGCCAAGTTTGCGCAACACGAGTTGCAAGGGGTTCCAATTCGAATTGCAATTGGGCCTAAAGACTTAGAAAACAAAACTGTTGAACTCGCACGACGCGACACCTTAACTAAAGAGAATGTTCCGATGGCAGGTCTTGCTGAGCGCATCGGTCAGATGTTAACTACCGTTCAGGAATCGTTGTACAACAAGGCCGTTGAGTTCAGAGAACACCACATTACCCCAGTTGATACCTTTGATGAATTTAAGGCCGTTTTGGCGTCCAAAGGCGGGTTTGTTTCGGCGCACTGGGACGGCACCAAAGAGACAGAGCAACAGATAAAAGATTTAACCAAAGCCACCATCCGATGCATTCCTTTGGATTTTGAGGTAGAGGAGGGGCATTGTGTGTTCTCTGGCGCCCCATCTAGGGGTCGCGTTTTGTTTGCCAAGGCTTATTAATTTTTTCATAATTCATCAAAAAAATAATATCTATTGTTGTAGCATTTAAAAATAGTTGTATTTTTGCAACCGCGATAGAAATATTGCAGCTGTTTTAGAATTGATCAATTCAGAACAAAACGGCCCGTTCGTCTATCGGCTAGGACGCCAGGTTTTCATCCTGGTAAGAGGGGTTCGATTCCCCTACGGGCTACAATTAAAAAATTAAACAACGAACTATGGCAAACCATAAGTCAGCATTAAAACGAATTCGAAGCAACAACGCCAAGCGGTTGTTGAATAAGTATCAACACAAAACCACACGTAATGCCATCCGAAATTTACGTGCGATTACCAGCAAGACAAAAGCTGAAAAAGCGTTTCCAGAGGTGGCTTCCATGATTGATAAATTAGCCAAACGAAATATCATTCACAACAACAAAGCGTCAAATTTAAAATCCAAATTGGCACAGCACATTGCCAAGTTGTAGGCTTTATAAAACGATCATAAAACAGGCTTTCCTAGTGGGAAAGCCTTTTTTTGTGATTTTTTTTATATTTGAATGGAATAGCACCCAAATCTGTTCTTCAAAAAACATGAATGACCTACATATTTCCGTAGATTTTATTTTTTGTAAATACTAAAAATTTAGTTTTTTGAGTATTTTAATTTGGGGTTGGGATAGCTTAAGTTGGAATTACGCATATTTCTTGAGCTCTTTTAACTTAAAATCTATAAAAATGAAAAATTTAAAATCTCTCTTTATTATTTTTTTTGTGACATTATTGTCTCAATATATTTATTCTGCTGAATATCTAGGAAAAAATATTGATGGTATTGAATATGATTGTACAGCGTATTCGTATAGTACAGCTAAATATTATTATGTAACAGTTGAATTTAGTGGAGACGAAGCAACAATTACATTTAGCAATGGTGGATATATCACCGTTACACTAGATGATGAAGTAATTGACGACCCAAGATCTATTAGTGCTTACGATTATGAAAATGGGGTGTTTTGGGAATTAGAGGTTGACGGACTTGATTAATTTCCAGTATTTAAAAGATGTTTTTTGTTTGTCTGAACAAATATTTTAGCTAGTACTATATGTTACCACCAAAAAAACCCTCCAAATTGGAGGGTTTTTTTATATGGTTTAGTTTTTATTATCCATTCATGGAAATCAAAAATTCTTCGTTGTTTCGGGTTTGTTTAAAGCGATCATTAATAAATTCCATCGCTTCAA
>CAJXUB010000059.1 GCA_913061125.1 uncultured Flavobacteriaceae bacterium | reverse complement strand
CAGGAAAACGACTGGCACTATAGCGCGCAGGAATCATAGCGATGACTTTCATGTGATGCAATTAACTATCGTAAAGTTACAGTTTTTTGATATATAAGACCGCTAAATATACGTTAATAGTTTAGGATTGAAAAAAATCATCTTTAAAACCGATGAGATATAATTTTTCTTTAGCTCTTGTTATGGCGGTGTACAACCATCTTAAATACTCCACGTCGATGCCGTTGGGCAGGTAGGGTTGCTCCACAAAAACGGTGTGCCACTGTCCGCCTTGCGATTTGTGACACGTTATTGCATATGAAAATTTAACTTGTAAAGCATTCAGATATTTGTTCTTCTTTACGGCTAAAAACCGCTTGTAATTGGAGCTTTCGTTTTCATAATCTTTTAAGACTTCTTGGTACAATTTATTGGCCTCTTCGTATGTCAGAGAAGGTGTTTCCGTAGTTAGGGTGTCCAGAAGAAGTACAGTCTCAAAGGGTTTCATTTTAGGGTAATCTACAAGTCGAATTTTTACTTCTGCAAAACGAAATCCATACAATTCTTTGATGGCAAAAATTTCCAACACCTCGAGGATGTCTCCATTGGCAATAAAACCCGCTTCTGAATTGGGCTTTAGCCAAAAATAATTGTTTCGAACAATCATTAGAAAATCGCCAGCTGTTAATTCATGTTCGTTAAATAAAATTCTTGATCGAATGTTTTGATTGTACAAATTCGCCCGCTTGTTGGATCGAACAATAAAAGCCGTGTCTTCTGTGCCAACAGTGCTGTAAGCATCGTTTAGTGCGTCCAAAACGTCATGACCGTCAACCAACCGAACGATATCATTAAACCCTTGAATTTCGAATTGAAACGCATCAAAAATTTGATTGGATAATAAGTCTCGAAGCAGTGTAGCGTTGTGTAAAATACCAGAATCTTGAGCTTGCCGAACCACTTCGCTAAGCTCGATTTGATGCACATTTTTGTTGTAATTTAGTTTCAATTTGGACGGATCCAATGCTGGGCTTAATTCTAAATTTACGGGTGGTAATTGAGCGGTATCGCCAACAACCAACAGTTTACAACCAAATCCGGAATAGACAAATTGAATCAAATCGTCCAAAAGAGCGCCACTCCCAAATAAATTCGAAGATGACGAGACGTCAGTAATCATGGAGGCCTCATCCACTATAAATACGGTATTTTTGTGCTTGTTTGGCGCTAAAACAAAACTGGTTTTTCCGCTTTTATCCGACCGAAGCATGTAGATTTTTTTGTGAATAGTAAACGCCTCTTTCTTTGAGTAATTCGAAATAACTTTGGCTGCTCTTCCAGTTGGTGCCAAAAGGACGGCACTTTTTTTAGCTTTCCAAATGGATTTGACCAAAGCAGCTATGGTACTCGTTTTCCCTGTTCCTGCAAATCCTTTTAGGACAAATAAATCTTGTTTTGAAGGTTTTGTGATAAAATCCGATAACAATTCTAAAGCAACATCTTGTTTCGGAGTTGGTGCAAATGGGAATGCAGATTTTAGTGTGCTGTAAAATTCAGATCCAGTCATAAACAAGGTTGTGGAGAATGTTATTCCAAAGATAAGAATGATTTTTGGGCACAATCACTTTATTGAATAAAAAAAAAATGTAAATTTGTCTGGTCTGAATTTAATTTAAAACAAAGTTATGGTCATCATTTCTATCATCGCAGTTATTGTATTAACCATTTTAATTGTTTGGGTCATTGATAAATTCGTCCCAAAACAATTCAAATCTATCATATTAGTAGGCCTTTGGGCTCTTATTATTTTCCTGGCCTACATTACAGTTATGTCGGTTTACGGCGAAATTAAATTTAATCAGCTCAAAGAAAAACGCTACAAAGTAGCCATTGAAAATCTAAAAGACATCCGCGATTCTCAATTGGCACACAAGACCGTAACAGGTCAGTTCCAAAACAATTGGGATTCGCTTGTAAAATTTATTGAAACCGAGAAATTCACCATCACGCAGCGTCGCGATTCAACAGTAATTGATAAAGTCCTTACCCGCCGATACGGCGTTGATACGACCAAAGATATTGTTATAATTGACACGCTTGGTTTTGTTTCGGTCAGAGATTCTTTGTTTGGTGCCGATACCCGTTACAAAACGATGATGAATGTACCTTTCGCCAAAAATAACACCAAGTTTAAACTCCAGACGGGCGTTGTAGAACAAAATAAAATCAATATTCCTGTTTTTGAGGCCTCTGTTGATAAAGAAATTTTATTATTTGATCAAGATAAAAATCTTGTAAATAAAGAAAAAGAGGTTGTCTCTGTAGAGGGGGTTAATGGTCCCACCCTTAAAGTAGGCTCCTTGGAAGAAGTGAATACCAACGGAAATTGGCCAAAAAATTATTCAAGCGAACAATAACATATCCGATAACAATTTAGTATTGTCCATTCAAGTTGACTTGAATGGACTTTCTTTTTTTATCCTAAACTCCGATTCGAATGCTGTTGTACAGCTTATTTCAAATCCGTTTGAAACCAAGCAAACTCCGAATCGCCTTTTGAATCATCTTGAACACGCCTTCAATACCCACCAAGCACTTCAAAAGAAGTTTTCAAAAGTTCAAATCATTCATAGCAATGCCATGCAAACGCTGGTACCCTCTGCCCTATTCGATGAGGCCGCTTTGTCTGATTATATTAAGTATAATACCAAAATTTTTAAAACCGATTTTATCACCTACGATGTCATTCAAAATGAGGATATCATGGTTGTTTACGTCCCCCTCGTGAATATCAATAATTTTATTTTTGAACGTTTCGGTAGTTTTGAGTACAAACACAGCGCTACAATACTTATCGACCGTGTGTTGCAATGGCAGAAAAATTCATCCGACACTATCATGTTTGTCAATATTGAACATAAACGGATGACTATCGTCGTTACAAACGGAAACCATTTAACGTTATACAACAGTTTTGACTGCAACACAGCAGAAGATTTCATCTATTACATTCTATTCACTGCCGAACAACTTAATTTGAACCCCGAAGAATTTAAGTGCCAATTGATGGGTTCAATTTCTGAAAATGATAATTTGTACACCATGGCCTACACCTACATCCGTCATGTGTCTATTTTACCCTACAATAAAATGCGGTATCACGACAATAAAACCACAGCGCATTTTACGCTTCTAAACAGTTTGTAATGCGAATTATTTCTGGAATCCACAAAGGCAGGCGGTTGCGCGCGCCAAAAAACCTTCCCGTTCGTCCAACCACCGATATGGCTAAAGAAGGGTTATTTAACATATTAACCCACCGCTACGAGTTTCAGGATTGTAAGGTGTTGGATTTATTTTCAGGAACAGGAAACATCGCCTATGAGTTCTGTTCCAGAGGGAGTAAAATTGTTCATGCCATTGATAAAGACAGGCGTTGCATTCGATTTATAAAAGAAACAACAGCATCTCTTAACATGGCCATTCAACCCCTTCAATCCGATGTGTTTTCATTTCTTGAAAATTCGACCCAATCCTACGATATCATTTTTGCCGACCCACCCTACGACATGGAATCCGCCCAATTTGAACGTGTAGTTGATCTGATTTTTAAACGAAGTCTAATTCATCCAAACGGTATATTTATTGTTGAGCATTCAAAACATACCGACCTTTCCAATTGTTCTAATTTTGAGAAATCTAAAACCTATGGCGGAAATTGTTTTAGTTTTTTTGAAAAAAAAGCAGACCTGTAAGCCGAATTCTGTACTCCACTGGAGCCCCTATCATTTATCTACAATTTCTGTTACCAGAAATCTTGAGCTGCCTACCCTTCAGCATCGCACGTGCCGCACTCAAACGCTGATTTACATGGCATTGCACCGTATAGAGTTTACCGGATTTCACTACAGCATAACCTGTACATACTTTCTGTTGCACTATTCCTAACCTCACGGTTGATGGCCGTTAGCCACTATACTGCACTATGGTGTTCGGACTTTCCTCCCTTCGATTTATCGAACAGCGATAAGGCGGTCTGCTTTGCCGCAAAAGTACATAAATTGTTGATAACTACTGATTTTTTTGTTTTTCAGTCGAGCATCAATTGAAGGCGAATTTTTAAATTTGTTAAACATGGGAGATTTTATTGTTTCTGCACTAAAATACAGACCACAATCCTTTAAGGATGTTGTGGGCCAATCTGCCATTACCACTACCCTGGAAAAAGCCATCAAGAACAATCATTTGGCGCAAGCCCTGCTTTTCACAGGACCACGAGGAGTTGGAAAAACCACCTGTGCGCGGATTTTGGCTAAAATGATTAACAACAACGGGCAAGACAATGGCAATGAAGATTATGCGTTCAATATTTTTGAATTGGATGCGGCATCGAACAATTCGGTTGATGACATCAGAAAACTGACCGATCAAGTCCGAATTCCACCCCAAGTTGGTCAATACAAAGTTTACATTATCGATGAAGTACACATGCTCTCCAACAATGCCTTTAATGCCTTTTTAAAAACCCTGGAGGAACCCCCAAAGCATTGTATTTTTATACTGGCAACTACAGAAAAACATAAAATAATTCCGACCATTTTATCGCGGTGTCAAATATTTGATTTTAAACGAATTACCGTAGAAGATGCCAAAAATTATTTAAAACTCATCGCCGAAGAGCAAGGCATCTCAGCCGATGATGATGCACTTCACATTATAGCGCAAAAGGCCGATGGTGCCATGCGTGATGCCCTATCAATTTTTGATCGTGTAGTCAGTTTTTCTGGAAAAACATTAACTCGTCAGGCCGTTTCCGAAAACCTAAACGTATTGGATTATGATACATTTTTTCAAACCACCGATCTCATTCTAAATCATGACATTCCCGGGTTATTAAATCTTTTTAATACGGTTTTATCCAAAGGATTTGAGGGCCAGCATTTCATTGCAGGATTGGCTTCCCATTTCCGAGATTTATTTGTGGCCAAATCTCCCGAAACTTTGATTTTGTTAGAAACCGGACCAGCCACCACAGAGACGTACAAACATCAATCTCAAAAAACCTCGGCAGTATTTCTAAAACAAGCGATAACACTTGCTAACGACTGCGATTTGAATTACAGAAGCAGCCGAAACCAACGCCTCTTAGTAGAAATTTGTTTGATGAAACTGGCCTCCATTGATTTTAATGGAGAAAAAAAAAAGACCAGTAACTTCATAATTCCAGCCTCATATTTTTCTGCAAATAACATCCCAAATGTTATTGTTACACCCTCAAAAAGTCAATCTAAAAAAGTTAAAATATCAGATCAAAAGGTTAAACAAGAAGACACTTCCCTTTCAACTTCAAATCGTCCAAAAATTTCCTTAGCAGAACGCCGATCGTCTGGACTATCGTTAAAAAGCATTGAACGGAAAAAGGAGCACCAAATCAAACAATTGGATGTTAAAATCAATGACGAAGAACTGCCAAATGATGTCTTTTCAGAACATGATTTACTGATACACTGGAACGAATATGTTGAGACATTGGAACAACAAGGGCGTTATAACTTAGCTGCCATTTTAAAAATTGACACCCCAAAACCTCAGAAAGATTTTTCGTTAGTATTGGAATTTCCAAATTCAACCAATAAAATTGAGGTAGAACGCCAACAAACTGAATTGCTCCAATTTCTCAGAAAATCGTTGAATAATTATAGTATTTCTTTAGACATTTCTGTAAATGAAACTTTAGAAAAACGTTATGCTTATACGCCGCAAGAGCGCTATCAAAAGCTCAAAGAAAAAAACCCTGCAATAGAGGATTTAAAACACGAATTTGATTTAGATTTATAAATGATGTTAGGTCTAAAACTTCCAACCGACCCAAGATGGGTAAACATTGCTGAAATGAATATCGATGATATTCTAACAGACCATGCTTTTTGCGAGCAAAAAGCGGCCAGCACTGCCATTTCACTGATTGTAAGCTTCCCTGAATACACCGAATTGGTTCAAGAAATGACTGCATTGGTTGAGGAAGAAATTAGTCATTTTA
>CAJXUB010000058.1 GCA_913061125.1 uncultured Flavobacteriaceae bacterium | reverse complement strand
AAAAGTGAATGCGATTAATTTTGACGCCCACACCGACCTTCGTACTCTAGAAGGACGGCACAGCGGCAACGGTTTTAGCTATGCGTTGCATGAGGGATTTCTGTATCGGTATTTTATTTTTGGATTGCATGAAAATTTTACTTCCGAGTCCATTTTTAAAACCATCGATAATAACGAAAAAATTGAGTTTGTATCATTTGAACAAATTGGTGTTAGACGAGAAATTTCATTTAAAAACGCTTTAAAAAAGGGGCGAAAATTTGTGGAAAAACAACCCTTTGGGATTGAAATTGATTGCGATGCCATAGCCCATTGTCCCAGCAGCGCGATGACTCCAACTGGATTCAACAGCACAAAAGCACGACAATTTGTTTCTACATTAGGGAGAGATGATAATGCTATCTATCTGCATATTTGTGAAGCAGCACCAAAAAAAATAAATCCTAAAAAAAGTGATTATGATGTGGGGAAGATAATCGCGGCTTTAATTTTTGATTTTGTTCGTGCAAAACATCCATAAAAACTAATCGCCTTTTCGGAAACCATACCGCAATTGCCCCAGAAAGGTTTGTGGCATTTTGTCATCGTCACTGTAACCAAGCGTTAAGTTTTTGTCGGGTTTGGGGACATAATTGGTTTTAAAAACATAATCCCAAAGACTTAAACTGATGGCAAAGTTAGCACCATTTTTGTACGGTTCTGGAAGGGTGTGTGCATGGTGGTAGAGGTGCATGACCGGGTTGTTAAAAATATACCTTAAAGGGCCATAATCTAATTTTATATTGGCATGATTCAAATGCCCAATGGCAATGGCAAAAAAGTGAATCACAAAGGCCTGTTCAGGTTCAAAACCGCCCAAAAGCATGAGTGCGAAAACTTTCAAAGGTTTGTACAAAATATTTTCCATCCAATGGTAGCGCAAGTGTGCTGCAAAGCCCATTTCTTTTACTGAGTGATGGACTTTGTGAAATTTCCATAAAAAGTCGTATCGGTGCAATAATGTGTGGGTAAACCATTGTACAAAATCCAAAACCACAAAAAAGATGAGCAGTTGAATTAGGGGTGAAAAATGAGATAAATCTAAAAGGGAAAGACTCGACATGTTCAACCCAAGAATGTCGTTGGAAAATTTTGAAAAAATCTTGTAAAATCCACTTATAAAAATACTAAAAACAAAGAAATTAAAAAACATATAAAATGCGTCCAACCAGAAATCTTTACGAAGAATGTTTTGTTCTTTTCGCCACGGAAATACAATTTCTAAGGCAAAAACTACCACCGAGATTAGAATCAATCCCCAGAAATAATTGCGATGCCACGGCACGTCAAAAATGATGGAGCGCCAGGTCCATTTGATGGTACCTAAAAATGCATTAAAAAAAAGCTCAAAATAGTCCATTTAATATTGCAAAAGCGTTTTGAGGGCGGTCTCAAAATTACGCTTTGCAAGATACTGCTGTTCCAGCGAACTTGCAAATGGAATGGGGGTATTTAAACTGCCCACCCGCTGGACGGGTGCATCGAGATATTCGAAAGCATTTTCCATGATTTCAGAAGAAATATCGCTGGCAATCCCACCAAATAAAGAATCCTCCTGAAGAATAATCACACGATTGGTTTTTTTAACAGAATATAGGATACTATCCATATCCAAAGGTTGTAGAGATCGTAAATCGATTAAATCGGCAGAAATTTGTGGGTTTTTTTCTAAAATTTCTAAGGCCCAATGTACAGCAGCTCCGTACGAAACAACAGTGACATCATTTCCTTTCTTAATAAGCGATGCTTTGCCCAACGGAAGCGTAAAATAATGGGTTGGCACTTCTTGTCGAACACTTCTGTACAACGCCTTATGTTCAAAAAACAACACGGGGTTGGGATCTTCTATGGCGGTAGCCAACAGACCCTTGGCATCGGCAGGAAAAGCGGGGTAAATTACCTTTAAACCGGGTGTTTTCGTAAACCATGCCTCGTTGGTTTGCGAATGAAAAGGCCCTGCTCCCACTCCAGCCCCGCAAGGCATTCGAAGGACAATATTGGCTTCTTGGCCCCATCGGTAATGGGATTTGGCCAAATAATTAACCACAGGATTAAACCCAGAACTCACAAAATCTGCAAATTGAATTTCAACCACCGATTTTAGACCTGCAATAGAAAGCCCCATGGCCGTTTCCACGATGGCTGACTCGCAAATGGGCGTGTTTCGAATGCGTTCTGTTCCAAATTGATCCACAAATCCATCTGTTATTTTAAAAACACCGCCATATTCTGCAATATCTTGCCCCATAATTACCAAATCGTCGTGATGCTCCATCGCCTGTCTTAATCCTTCAGAAATGGCATCGACAAAGCGAAGTTCTTCGGAAGAGGAATTGGGTTGAATGGCTGAAAAATTATACTTTTTATAAACGTCATTTAACTCCGTTTGTAGGTCGGGAATGACCTCATCTTCATTGAAAGCCAAATCTAAACCGTTTTGAATTTCTTCATTAATTTGAGATGTGATTGCTGCAACTGCTTTTGGCGTGAGAATTTTTTCTTTAATGAGATGGGATTCAAAATTGGAAATGGGGTCTTTGGTTTTCCAAAAATTCATCAAATCTTTGGGGACGTATTTGGTTCCGCTGGCTTCTTCATGACCGCGGCGGCGAAACGTTTTGAATTCAATAAGAACTGGACGGGGCGTTTTTCGAACGCTTTTAGCAATGGTTTTAACTTTAGAATAAACCTCCAAAATATTATTCCCTTCAACAATGTGCGATTCCATACCATACCCCATCCCACGGTCGGCGATATGCTCGCAGCGGTATTGCTCTGAGGTGGGTGTGGATAGCCCATAGCCGTTATTTTCGATACAGAACAAAACTGGTAAATCCCAAACTGATGCAACATTGAGCGCTTCATGAAAATCTCCTTCACTGGTGCCACCCTCTCCAGAAAATACAGCGGTGAGTTTGGGTTCATTTCTGAGACGGTGAGAGAGCGCTATGCCGTCGGCCACCCCCAATTGTGGCCCCAAATGCGAAATCATCCCAACAATCTTGTACTCCTGCGTCCCAAAATGAAACGATCGGTCGCGCCCTTTAGTAAACCCATTGGGTTTGCCTTGCCACTGCGAAAATAACCGATGTAGCGGAATTCCTCTTGTAGTAAACACCCCTAAATTGCGGTGCATCGGCAGAATATATTCGTCATCTTGGAGGGCAGACGTCACGCCCACTGAAATGGCCTCTTGCCCAATTCCGGAGAACCACTTCGATATTTTACCTTGACGCAACAAAATCAGCATTTTCTCTTCAATGAGACGCGATTTGAGCATCTGAATAAACAAGTTCCGTTGGAGTTGTTTGGATACTTTGAAGTCGGAATATGGAAAAATTGGTTTCAAGAAATCGAAAACGTTTTAATCAAAAATAAAAAATTAAACCAAATAAAACGGATCAAATCTCAATTCCCTCTGAATTAAAGGTCTATTTTATATATTTGTGTAACATTTATGAGTATTATGACTAAAATTCCAAGTGTTAACCTTCAAGATTTTCTGTCTGAGGACAAAAAACAAAAACAACAATTTGTTACGGAATTAGGCAATGCCTACGAAACCATTGGATTTGTAGCACTTAAAGGCCATTTTTTGGATGATGAATTGGTGAATGCGTTGTATGGCGAAGTTAAACGATTTTTTGACCTCCCTCTAGAGAAAAAACAACAATACGAAGTTCCTGGAATTGGAGGTCAGCGCGGTTATGTCTCTTTTGGTAAGGAAAGTGCCAAAGGCCGAAAGGAAGGCGATTTGAAAGAATTTTGGCATTTCGGTCAGTACGTTGAGGACGATCCTGAGCTCGAAAAAGAATACCATGCTAACGTTGAAGTGAAAGAACTGCCAGAGTTTAATGCGGTTGGAAAACAAACCTACCGAATGCTCGAAAAAACTGCCAAATATGTATTGCGCGCCCTAGCCCTTCATCTCAAGTTGGAGGAAACTTATTTTGACGAATACATCCACAACGGCAACAGTATTTTAAGACCCATTCACTACCCGCCTATTACACAAGAACCCGATAAAGCAGTACGTGCTGCAGCACATGGCGATATTAACTTAATTACCCTACTGATGGGTGCACAAGGACGCGGATTGCAGGTTCAAAATCATAATGGCGATTGGATCGATGCCATTGCAGCCCCCGACGAATTGATGATTAATGTGGGCGATATGCTATCCCGTCATACCAACAACAAGTTAAAATCTACCATTCACAGGGTGGTAAATCCACCCCAAGAAATGTGGGGAACCAGCAGATATTCCATCCCATTTTTTATGCATCCTGTTAGTGCCATGAAACTAAACGTATTGGAAAGTTGTATCGACGAGAAAAACCCCAAACAGTTTGAAGACATTACAGCTGGTGCGTTTTTAAATCAACGCTTGGAAGAACTCGGTCTAACCAAAACATAATGGATTTAAGAGATCAACTTAAACATTTGTTCCCAGAACATCAAGAGTCAGAGCAACCCCAAAAACCCAAATCTAAAGTTGATTTTTGGCTTCAGGACGCCCCATTGGTGTGCAAATTCGAAAAACGAAACGGTAAGCCCACCACGATTATCGAGGGATACACGGGGGCCGATTCCGATTTTAAAACACTCACCTCAATATTAAAAAAAGAATTTAGTGTTGGCGGAAGTTTTAAAAAAGACGTAATTATCATTCAAGGAAATTATAGAGATCGAATCATGGAATCGCTAAAAAATCTTGGTTTTAATGTGAAACGTGTTGGCGGATAAATTTAAACCAATGAGTATCAAAAATTCTGAACTAATTCTAAATTCTGACGGGAGCATTTATCACCTGAATTTGCGGCCAGAACACGTGGCTCCAATTGTTATAACGGTTGGAGATCCCGATCGTGTTGAGCAGGTTTCAAAATATTTTGATCGTGTTGAGTTTAAAATTCAAAAACGAGAATTTACGACCCACACAGGCACTCTAAATCGGCAAAAAATCTCGGTAATTTCAACAGGAATTGGCTCCGACAACATCGATATTGTGCTCAATGAGTTGGATGCCCTTGTTAATATTGATTTTCAAACCCGACAAATCAAATCCAATTTAAAATCTTTAAAAATTGTCCGCTTGGGCACCTCTGGCGCCCTACAAACCGATATCCCTACGGATTCTTTTGTGATGAGTTCCTATGGTCTCGACATCAATGGTATGTTGCCCAATTATGACACTCAAACCATTCAAAATTTACAGTTCGAAACGGCCTTTTGTCAGCATCTGAATTGGGATGAAAATCGCGCCAAACCCATCTTGGTTCAAAATTCTAAAATGCTTGAAAATCAGCTTATGAGCGGGGATATGATTTCTGGCATTACGGCCACCTGTGGCGGATTTTATGGCCCACAAGGCAGATCACTCAGATTAGCTCCAAAAGATCCAACATTTATAAACAAAATGCAGTCTTTTCGGCATCAAGATTTTAGAATAACTAATTTTGAAATGGAAACTTCCGCAATTTATGGGTTGTCAAAATTGCTTGGCCATGAGGCCTGCTCACTTAATGCTATTTTGGCCAACAGAGCTAATGGAACTTTTAGCGAGAACCCCGAAAAAGCCGTGGATCGCCTGATACAATACGCCCTAAAACAACTTACCGACCAATGAAAGTAATCCGAATTGGCGGGGTACCCGAGCATTTCAATTACGCTTGGTATATCGCCCTAAACAATCAACTTTTTAGAGAAAAAGGCATTGAATTGCGTTGGATTGACTGCCCTGGTGGAACTGGCGAAATGGTTCAAGGGCTTCAAAATAATACCATCGATATGGCGGTGGTTTTAACTGAGGGTATCGTAAAAGCTATTTCGGATGGAAATCCGAGCAAAATCGTACAAACATTTGTTCAGTCCCCTTTGGTTTGGGGCATCCATGTGGCTGCCAATTCAAAGTACAAAATAATTTCAGACTTAAAAACCAAACGCGCTGCCATCAGCCGGATCGGTTCGGGATCGCATTTGATGGCCTATGTTCATGCGCATCAGATGGGCTGGGACGCCAATCGTGATTTAGAATTTAGGATTGTCATCCATTTGGCCGGCGGAGTGAAAGCAATCCAACAGGACAATGCCGATTATTTTCTTTGGGAGAAATTCACCACAAAACCCTATGTCGATGA
>CAJXUB010000057.1 GCA_913061125.1 uncultured Flavobacteriaceae bacterium | reverse complement strand
GTGATGGTATCACCCAAATTGTACTCCTCCTCAAAACCTTGAAACTCCGCGACTTTTTTCTTAACAGAAGTACCCGCTTTTTTGGCGTGACCTTTTTCGGCCTGTGTAGCACTTTTTTCTGTCTTGTCATCGAAACCTAATTGAACAGCCGTGTAGCCGTCGTTTTCTTCAGTTCTGACTTGGGTTACAACGCATGGCCCAGCTTGGATGACGGTACATGGGATGTTTTTCCCGTTCTCATCAAAAATGCTGGTCATTCCGATTTTTTTTCCTATTAACCCAGACATATTAAATTTAATTTATTGTTTTACTTGTTTTCAAAAATTAAGGGTCAAAATACGTTTCAACCCTTGAATTGTATTTTTTCCGTTTTTCCCTCGCTCGCAGCTTAGGACATGTTTCGCTGAATAATTCAGCAATTCCTTACACTTTAATCTCCACTTCCACACCGCTTGGCAATTCCAGCTTCATCAAAGCATCAATGGTTTTGGATGACGAACTGTAGATGTCCAGCAGTCTTTTGTAAGAGCTTAACTGAAATTGTTCTCTCGATTTTTTATTAACGTGTGGAGAACGCAACACAGTAAATAATTTTTTGTGTGTGGGTAATGGAATTGGTCCCGTTACCACAGCTCCAGTGCTTTTTACAGTTTTTACAATCTTATCCGCAGATTTGTCTACCAAATTATGATCGTAAGACTTTAATTTTATTCTAATTTTTTGACTCATCTTCTTAACGTTTAAGATTGGATTCCTTTAGCTTCTTTAATCACTTCTTCAGAGATATTCGATGGTGTTTCAGCGTAGTGCGAAAATTCCATGGTGGATGTGGCACGACCAGAAGATAGTGTTCTTAAGGTGGTAACATAGCCAAACATTTCTGATAGAGGAACGGTGGCTTTAACTGTTTTGGCACCCGCTCTATCGCCCATGTCACTTACTTGCCCACGACGACGGTTAAGGTCTCCAACAATGTCCCCCATATTTTCTTCAGGTGTAATCACCTCAAGCTTCATGATGGGCTCCATGATAACGGCTTTGGCAGCACCAGCAGCAGCTTTAAATCCGAGCTTCGCAGCCAATTCAAAAGACAACTGATCTGAATCCACATCGTGGTAAGAACCGTCCGTAAGGGTCACTTTCATGGCATCTACTTCGTAGCCGGCTAATGGTCCATTTTGCATGGCCATTTTGAATCCTTTTTCAACAGATGGAACAAATTCTTTTGGTACGTTACCGCCTTTGATTTCAGAAACAAATTCCAAACCTTCTTTTCCTTCCTCAGCGGGTTCTAATGTAAATACAATATCGGCAAATTTACCACGACCACCAGATTGTTTTTTGTAAACTTCTCTGTGTTCTGCACGTTGTGTAATGGCTTCTTTGTACTCCACTTGTGGTTGTCCTTGGTTAACTTCGACCTTAAACTCGCGCTTCAATCGGTCTACAATGATGTCCAAGTGTAACTCTCCCATTCCTGAGATGATGGTCTGACCAGAGGCCTCGTCTGTACGAACGGTGAAGGTTGGATCTTCCTCGGCTAATTTTCCGAGAGCCATCCCTAATTTATCCACATCGGCTTTGGTCTTTGGCTCCACAGCGATACCAATTACTGGATCGGGGAATTCCATAGATTCAAGAACAATAGGATGTTTTTCGTCGGACATGGTATCTCCAGTCTTGATATCCTTAAATCCAACCGCTGCTCCAATATCACCCGCTTCGATGTATTCGATGGCGTTTTGTTTGTTGGAGTGCATTTGATAGATACGAGAAATACGTTCTTTTTTGCCAGAGCGGTTGTTCAGAATGTAAGACCCAGCATCCAATCGGCCGGAATAAGCTCTAAAAAATGCCAGACGACCTACAAATGGATCGGTGGCAATCTTAAAAGCCAAAGCTGCAAAGGGTTCTTTAACGTCTGGACGTCTTAATTCTTCTTGGTCTGTATCAGGATTAATACCCGTAATTCCTTCTTTATCTGTTGGTGATGGCAAGTAACGGCATACGGCATCTAAAAGGAATTGAACCCCTTTGTTTTTAAACGCCGACCCACAAACCATTGGAATGATGGCCATGTCCATTACAGCAGCTCTTAGGGCAGCGTGCACCTCATCTTCTGTAATGGAATCTTCATCTTCCATAAATTTTTCCAGAAGATTTTCGTCGTAAGTTGCCACTTCTTCAATGAGTAGGGCACGGTACTTGCGCGCTTCTTCTTTCATGTCCTCTGGAATATCGATAATATCGAAAGTCGACCCCTGAGTTTCGTCGTGCCATACAATAGCACGGTTTTTTACCAAATCAATTACACCTTTGAAATCGGCTTCGTCTCCAATGTTCAAAACAATTGGCACAGCGTTTGATTTTAACATGTCTTTGACTTGCTGACAAACGCCCAAGAAGTTTGACCCTTGGCGGTCCATTTTATTAACGAAACCGATACGCGGTACCTTATAGTTGTCGGCCAATCGCCAGTTGGTTTCAGACTGTGGCTCAACCCCGTCAACGGCGCTGAATAAAAATACCAACCCGTCTAAAACGCGTAATGAGCGGTTCACCTCTACGGTAAAATCGACGTGGCCCGGCGTATCTATAATATTAAAGTGATACCCTTTAGTTTCGCTGGTTGGTTGGCCGTTTTCAGTAGGGAAGTTCCACGTACAAGTGGTTGCAGCGGACGTAATGGTGATACCCCTTTCTTGTTCTTGCTCCATCCAATCCATTGTAGCGGCCCCATCGTGTACCTCACCAATTTTGTGCGAAACTCCGGTGTAATATAAAATACGCTCGGTTGTAGTGGTTTTTCCAGCGTCAATGTGCGCCGCAATACCAATATTTCGTGTAAATTTTAAATCTCTTGCCATTTTTGATTAAAATCTAAAGTGTGAGAATGCTTTATTTGCTTCGGCCATTTTGTGTGTATCCACGCGCTTTTTAACCGCAGCGCCTTCTTCTTTGAAAGCGGCTAAAATTTCTGCGGCTAATTTTTGAGCCATTGATTTTTCGTTGCGTTTTCTAGCAAAATTAATCAACCACTTCATAGCGGTTGAAATTTTTCGATCCGGACGGATCTGCATTGGAATCTGAAATGTAGCACCTCCCACACGACGGCTACGAACCTCAACGTGAGGCATCACGTTTGATAGGGCGTCTTTCCAAATTTCTAAAGCTGTTTTTTCGTCGTCGGTATTTTTTTCTTCGACGATGGATATAGCATCATAAAAGATTTTGAATGCTACCGATTTTTTACCGTCCCACATCATCATATTGACGAAACGTGTCACAAGCTGATCGTTAAATTTTGGATCCGGTAAAATGGGTCTTTTTTTCGCCTGTCTTTTTCTCATGTCTTCGCTTTAAAGTTTTAAATTACTTTTTTGGGCGTTTGGCACCATACTTAGAACGACGTTGTGTACGACCTTCAACACCTGCTGTGTCTAATGCGCCACGAACAATGTGGTATCTAACTCCTGGTAAATCCTTGACCCGTCCGCCTCTTACTAATACTATCGAGTGCTCTTGGAGGTTGTGTCCTTCGCCGGGGATGTAAGCGTTTACCTCATTACCATTGGTTAACCTAACACGAGCCACTTTACGCATGGCTGAGTTTGGTTTTTTTGGCGTTGTGGTATAAACACGCGTACACACACCACGTCGTTGTGGACAAGAATCCAAAGCAGCCGATTTGCTCTTCTTAGTGAGTTTGGCTCTTCCTTTTCTTACTAATTGTGATATTGTTGGCATATTATATCTAAATAAATGTCTTTCCTCTTCTTAGAGGGCTGCAAAGGTAAGCATTAAAATCAATTATTCAAATACTCCTCTGAATTTTTTGGAATATTTTACCTTTTTTTTAAAGCTTATATTATTTGACGCTTTTTTGCGTTAGTTTTACATCAAACATTTTGGCTTGGGTTCAATACGATTTTTTTGGGTAATAGCATTGGTTTTGGGGGGCTGTTTTGCCACCGTTGAGAGCCAAAATTTAACCCTAAAACTGGAAGGTCAATCTCCCGCAGAACAACGCACTTTAGATTCGCTTTACTCCCCTGCCCTTTTCAAGGATCTCGCCAGCATCGAAGCCACAGTTTTGGCACTTCAAAATCAACTCTATTATATAGGATACCTTCAACTGAAGTTGATATCACTTGATGGACAGGACGATGAATTCACGGCCCGTTTTGATCTTGGTCCAGCTTACAGTTCCGTGGCAATTTTTGGAGAAACGGCCCGATTTAAGTCGTTGGGATACGCTCCAAAGCTAGACCCCGCATCAAAGCGGTGGTTTGTTGTTGTGGACATGCCCGTTTTAGAGCAAACCCTTGATGGTCTCTCTCAAAATCTGAGCCGTGAAAGTTATCCTTTTGCTACGCTTCAGCTTGAAAATATAAGCCCGAAAAACGACTCTCAACTTAGAGCCGATTTGGTAATCGAAACTGGTGAAAAACGCCAGTTGCAAGCCATCAAAATTTTAGGATACGAGAAGGTTTCAAAAAGTTATATCAAACATTTTTTAAAAATCAAACCACAAACTCCGCTTGATTTGGATCGCATCAAAACACAAATGACTCTTGTGGACCAATTGCCTTTTGTGGGCCAAAAACGCCCGGCCGAGGTGTTGTTTACGCAAGACTCCACAACGGTGTATTTGTATTTGGAAAAAATAAAAAGCAACCGCTTTGACGGGTTTTTGGGGTTTGGCTCCAACGAAACTACTGGTACTATTGAGTTTGACGGCTATTTGGATTTAAATCTTATCAATAATCTGAACTTTGGAGAATCATTCAAATTGTATTACAAAAGTGATGAAATCGATCAAAAAACGTTAGACATTGCCCTACAAATGCCCTATTTGTTTGGAACGCCTGTTGGTGCCGAGTTAAACCTCAACCTGTTTAAAAAAGACAGCACGTTTACCACCACCCAACAAGCCGCTAAGTTGACTTATCCTATTAATGACAAACAACAAGTGAACTTGGGCGTACGTTTTACGGCATCCAACGCCTTGTCGGGGGTCGAGTCTAGTAATTTGGAGGATTTCGATAGTGAATTTTACGAACTGGGCTACCGCTACACCAAACGACAAACCAACGACTTGCTATTTCCCATAAAAAGCAGTCTTGAAATGACTGTGGCTTTTGGTCAACGCGAGGGCACTCCAACCCCCCATCAACGCCACCTCCGAATTGCAGGGTCAACTATTTTTAACCTCAACAACAAAAACAGTGTTTTTTTAAAATTTCATCTGGAAGAACTTAAATCAGAGACTTATCTTTTAAATGAATTGCTCCGCTTTGGGGGCATCCGCTCCATTCGAGGATTTCAAGAAAACAGTTTGTTTGCAACGCAACTAGCGGTATTGTGTTCGGAATACCGCTACCGATTGGGACCTGGTTTGTTTGTCCATAGCGTGATGGATGCTGGTTATTTTCAAAATGCACAAAATGAGGACATTCAGGTGTTTGGTTTTGGATTGGGGTTTGGCCTTCAAACCAACGGTGGGGTGTTGCGTTTGACGTATGCTAACGGCAAAACAGACCGCCTCCCCTTTGACCTTTCAAACTCAAAGGTTCATTTGAGTTTTACAAGCACATTTTAGGCGAAGTATCCCGAAGGATTTCAAAAGATTAAACAGTTGTTAAAATAATGTTAATATTTAACAGTTTTTTAATATCTCTTAACTTTTATTTAAGAAATTAGCTCTACTAATTAAAATTGAATCATATGAAACCCAAATTTACGATGATCCTAACGCTTATGGCGTTAGCGGTGCAAATGGCGTTTGCACAACAAAAAACCGTTTCGGGAACCGTAACAGACGAAAACGGCTTACCCCTCCCTGGGGCCACTGTCATACGCAGTGGAACAAGCTCTGGAACGTCCACCGACTTTGACGGAAAATACCAACTTAATGTTAATACCGGCGATGTCCTAAATATCAGCTATGTGGGCTATGCCACACAGTCCGTCACGGTAGGAGCGTCCAACACCTATAATGTTGGCCTGCAACCCGATAATAGCTTGGATGAGGTGGTGGTGACTGCGCTTGGCATCACTAAAGACGAAAAAGCCATCGGCTATGCTCTGCAAAGAGTTGATGGTGAAGATGTTGCAGAAGCCAAAGAAACCAATATTGTTAATGCGCTTCAGGGTAAAATTGCTGGAGTTCAAATTCAAGGTACTGCATCAACTCTGGGCGGATCATCAAGGATTACAGTTCGTGGAGCTAATTCGTTTCTTGGCAACAACGAACCTCTTTTTGTTGTTGACGGAGTACCTATAAGTAATGCCAACTATGCCTCAAGTAGTCAGCAAAGAGGATTTGGTGGTGGTGACTATG
>CAJXUB010000056.1 GCA_913061125.1 uncultured Flavobacteriaceae bacterium | reverse complement strand
CCCCTGACCCCCTGGGTGTAAACCAGGTGCTCTGAACCAACTGAGCTACGCGCCCCATCAATTGGTCTGCAAATATAGAGTAGTTTTTCTTTTCTCAAAAGATTTTTAAGTAAAAATTACAGCACTTCGGCGACCACAAAAGTACTGCCACCAACAAAAATAAGATCCTGATTAGAAGCCCTTTGCTTGGCTGCTGACAAAGCATCTTTTACGGATAAAAAATCATCCCCACGAAAATTTGCCTTATCAAATACAGCTTTCACGCTTTTGGCTGCCATTCCACGTTCAATTTGGGGTTTACAAAAGTAGTACTTAGCTTGTTGTGGAAATAGTTTAACCAAATCATTCACATTTTTGTCTTTAACAAAACCCAAAACGATATGTAAATTATTAAATTTCTCTTGTTTAAGCTGACTTAAAACCAAGGTTAATCCTTCCTTATTGTGTGCCGTATCACAAATAATTTTTGGAGCCTTACCAATGACTTGCCAACGGCCTTTCAGCCCCGTTAGATCTTGAACATGACTGAACCCGTAGTTGATATTTTTCTCTGAAATTTGAGCTCCATTGGACATTAAAACCTCTAATGTCTTTAGGGCCGTCTTTACATTGCTCTTTTGATAGCCCCCCAACAAACCGCAAGAAATATCCGTTGTAATTTCTTGGTCGGCAAAATATAGTTTGGATTGCTCGGCTTTGGCTTTATGAATAAAAACATCCACAACTTCTGACTGCGTCTCACCTATCACAACAGGTGTTTTGGGTTTGATTATTCCAGCTTTTTCTGCGGCTACAGCTTGAAGTGTATTTCCTAAAAACTGGGTGTGATCTAATCCAATATTTGTAATTACTGAAACCTCCGGTAGAATTATATTTGTAGAATCCAATCGGCCTCCCATACCTACTTCAATCACAGCAAAATCCACAGCCACCTCAGCGAAGTGGCCGAAAGCCATACCCACGGTCATTTCAAAAAAAGACAATTGATGTTGACTTAAAAATGATTTGTGAGTTTGGATAAACGAAACCACGCGATCTTTTGAAATCATTCCACCATTTACCTTAATACGCTCTCGAAAATCAATCAAATGTGGCGAAGTATACAACCCAACCTTATATCCAGCGTTCTGTAAAACTGATGCAATCAAGTGAGATGTGGATCCCTTACCATTTGTGCCCCCAACATGTATGGATTTGAATTTTTTTTCAGGGTAATTTAAACGCGATGCTAACAATTTCGTTCGGCTTAAATCTTTTTTATATGCCGTGGCCCCTTGTTTTTGATACATAGGAAGCATTGAAAACATCCAATCAATGGTATCGTTATAATTCATCTATTGGCGTACGCTAAATTCAACAATCACAAATCCAACTTGTTTAATTGGGGCTTTATTATCAGCAGGCCATTTGTGGGTTTGAGCGGTTTTTTTGGCAGCTTCGTACAAACAAATATCGCCAGTTGTACCTCGTTTTCCAGGGATGGCATGGGTTACTTCGCCATTTCGATTGACATGAATTTCGACAACCACCCGACCCTCCTCATCGCAATCGGGAAGTACTTTTGATTTATCTGGCTCACCCCGTCCATTAAGACCATATCCCACACCACCGAAACCGCTACCAGAGTTACCAAAATAACTTGGAGCATAAGGATTACCGTCTAACTGCCCTTTGTCGCCTGGAGTAGCATCGTCACCTTCTGCGCCAGAGTTTGTACCAGTTCCAGAACCAATTCCTCCAATCAAAGCGTCCAATTCTTTTTTCTTTTGCTCTTTGGCTTCATTTTCGTTACGTTGACGCTCGGCCTCAGCTTGAGCTTTGGCCTCTGCCTCTGATTTTATTTTTTCAACTTCGTTTTGTGCTTTTTTGATAGGTATTTCAGCAGATGCATCTGACGTTAGAACCTCATCGGAGGAGCTTGCGGAAGGGTCTGTAACGGCTGTTGGTTCTGACGCTACAGCTTCAGGAGTGTTGTTTGGGTTTGGATTTGAGTTGGTGGGTACTTTGGGCTGAGTTGTGCCCTCACCCACATTTGATGTTCCAAAATTGACTGCAACACCATATTCAGTGGGCGGGTCCATATAAGACGGACCAACCACAAAAAATAAAAGAACCAAAACAATGGCGATTAGAGTCGTGAGTCGAGCAGATTGACGCTGCTGTTTCGTTCTCAAATATCTCATCCTAATTGGGCTTAACCGCTAGTATAATTTTAAATTTATTTCGATTGGCGATATCCATCACTTTAACCACATGATCTACTGGAACGGATTGTTCTGCACGAAGAACTATGGTTGGTGCCGAATCGTCTTTTAGACGATTGATTAGTTGTGATTCTAATTGTGCTACAGCAATTTGTTTTTGATCTATGAAATACGTCAAATCCTTTTTTATACTGACGGCCACAGATTTTTTATTTTCGGTTTTTCCACTGGCTTTGGGCAACAGAATGTCGATGGCGTTGGTGGTGACTAATGTTGATGCTAACATAAAAAATATCAGCAGTAAAAAGACAATGTCCGTCATCGAGGACATGTTAAACTCTGGGGTTATTTTATGTCTTCCTCGAAAATTCATCAGTGAGCGGGCTCGTTTAGTAAGTCTAAAAACTCAACCGAGTTGGCTTCCATTTTATAAACCACTTTATTGGTTCGGCTTACCAAATGATTAAATGCGATGTAAGCTACAATTCCAACAACGAGGCCTGCCACAGTGGTAGTCATAGCGGTGTAGAGCCCATCCGCCAAAAGTTTGATATCGATTTGCCCTCCTGAATTTGCAATTTCAAAAATGGATAAAATCATTCCGATAACGGTTCCCAAAAACCCAATCATTGGTGCGGCACCAGAAATGGTAGCCAAAACACTTACATTTTTCTCTAAGTTATAGACCTCAAGTTTTCCGGCATTTTCTATGGCAGAATTGATATCGGCTAGTGGTCGGCCAATTCGAGATATCCCTTTTTGAATTAGTCGTGATACTGGAGAGTTGTCTTTGGCACATCGCAAGGATGCGGCTTCAATCCGTCCGTGGCTTACATGATCGCGAATTTCGTTCATGAAATTCGGATCGATATTGGAAGCAGATTTTATGGTTAATAGGCGTTCGAAGTAAATGTATAAAGCGACCAGTAATAGAACGAAAAGAATCATGATAATGAACTGACCGGCGGTTCCACCACTTTTTATTAGCTCAATGATGGATAGTGTTTTTTCTATGGATTCTGGTTCAGAAATTGAGTTATCTTGGGGTTGAAGTGCATTCAAAATCATCATATCGTGTGTTGTTATGTGCATGTAACGTTAAATACGGTAAAAAACGTATAATTAAAAGAGCGTTCTTGTAAAGAAAAAGACTAAAGCACCGACAATAAATCCTACAAAAGCCAGCCAAGAAATCTTTTTCAGGTACCAAAAGAAATTGATTTTTTCCATGCCCATAGCGACTACCCCAGCCGCAGAACCGATAATGAGCATACTACCGCCTGTCCCTGCCGAGTAGGCAATAAAATGCCACAACACGTTATCCATCGGTTCGGAAAACATACCGAGGGAAGCTGCGACAAGGGGGACATTATCAATTATGGCTGATCCAACTCCTAGAAGTAACACAACCAAATCTGACACCTCTGAAGTTGCAACTTCTGTTCCGATGTGTGGAGTTGTTAGCTTCAGCCAATCGGCAAATCCAAATAAAATACCTAACGATTCGAGAGCAGCTACGGCCATTAGAATCCCTAAAAAAAATAGGATACTAGGTAATTCGATTTTAGATAAGGAATGATGAACTGGACTGGAATGGCCGTCTTTATCTAAATTTTCAAGACTAAATTTAGATGAACTATAAATTTCTGCAAAAATTGCAACCACTCCCAGTGAAAGCATCATTCCGACATAAGGAGGAAGATGCGTTACCATTTTAAAAATTGGAACAAATACAATGGCTCCCAAGCCCAGATACAACATGGTTGAGCTAAATTTACCAGCTGGTTCGTCCTCACTTTTATTAACTTCCAAACTTCCTTTGAATACTTGCAAACGGGAGGCCAAAAATGTTGGAACCAACATGCACGCCAACGATGGTAAGAGAAGATATCCAAACAAATGGGGCGTTGAAACTTTGTTGGCAATCCATAGCATTGTGGTTGTAACATCGCCAATGGGCGAAAACGCACCACCGGCATTGGCAGCAATAACGATGAGTCCGGCAAACCACAACCGCACAGTTCGGTCATTAACTAATTTTTGGAGTAACGAAATCAGGACAATGGTAGCCGTCAAATTGTCAATAATAGCCGACAAGACAAAAGCCAAGGAACTAAAAATCCAGAGCAGTTGCACTTTTTTCTTGGTTTTTATAAATCGCTTGATGGTTGCAAAACCGTTGAAATAAGCGATAATTTCAACAATAGTCATAGCGCCCAAAAGGAAGACTAAAATTTCTGCTGTTTTACCCAAATGATGCAACAACGTTTCTTCCAAAAGATGCATTTTATCATCGTGATTGAGGGCATCAAAGTTGCTCAACAACGCGTGTTTTGACGAATCAAACCAGGTTTCAAAATCGTCAATCCCAAAAGACATAAAAGCCCAGCTCACGGCCATCATGATGAGCGCTGGAATGAGTTTGTCAATTTTCAAACTATGCTCAAGCGTTATGGCTAAGTAGCCCAAAACAAATATTACAATAATGATACTTTCCATTGGATTTAGTTGGGAATTTAGAGAAATTATTTAGAAAAGTTATAACATATCAACACAAATATAGGAAAGATTTTAGGGTTTTACTCGTTCGTATAAAAATAAATTTCTCCACTACAATGGTCCTGTGCAGCACCTGTTACTGAGCGCAAACAATTGGCCTCACCCCTAAGTTTAAGAACACCTAAAAATCCAAAAATTAGAGCTTCTTTAAAATTAATAATCGTATTGTCAATGGTATCTATTTTACAACCGCTGTGGCTAACAATACGTTGTAAGAGAAAAGAATTGTGTACACCTCCTCCAGAAAATAGACCAAAATTTAGCTTGTAATTTTGAATCACCTTTGCAATTTGAATGGCACTGTGTTCGACTATTGTCCTCAAAACGTCCTGTGGGTCCAAATTATAGGTGTCAACTACAGGAAAGATTTGATTATTCACCCATTCTAACCCTAATGATTTTGGTGGATTTTGTTTGTAATAATCTATTGCATTTAATGCTTCTAAAAGAGAGTTTTGAAGAGTGCCACTTTGTGCCTGTTTTCCATCCTCATCGTAAGAAAAACCCAGTTTTTCGGCATATTTATTCAAAACGATATTAGTTGGACAAATATCAAAAGCGATGGGCTGGTTATTGAATTGCAAAGAAATATTGGCAAACCCTCCAAGATTTAGACAAAAATCATAATCAGAAAACAACATGGCATCGCCGATGGGAACTAATGGCGCCCCCTGTCCGCCTAAAGCCACGTCTTGAGTTCTAAAATCACAAACAACAGTTTGTCGAATGTACTGTGCCAACTCTGGTAAATTGCCAATTTGAAGCGTAACTCCTTTTTCGGGCTGATGAAAAACCGTGTGGCCATGGCTACAAACAGCATCCAAGTATTTTATATCATACTTACTTATAAAATTTGAAATATGACGACCAAGGCGATTCGTATAATTTTGATTTAATCGTTCGAGGTCTGTAGGATTAAGAGATATCGCAGATTTTAAAGTTACTTTAGTGGATTCGGAATATTTTACGGTTTCGGCTGCTAAAATTTTAAATGACCACGACATTTGCTTTGAAAAGTGTACCCAACACAAATCGATTCCGTCCAAAGAAGTTCCGGACATAACACCCACAACATTGTATTTGTTTTTTATCATATTCATAATTATAAAAATATATATTGACAATATGTCAATATTACGCTATATTTGTTTGTGTATTTTACGAATATTACAATTGTACAACATGAAATTTTCCTTGTCTGAAGAACAACTTATGGTACGTGATGCCGCCCGAGAATTTGCCCAAACCGAACTACTTCCTGGTGTCATAGAGCGCGACGAACTCCAGCAATTTCCCGACAATTTAGTAAAAAAAATGGGAGCCCTCGGATTTATGGGTATTATGGTTGACCCAAAATACGGCGGTAGTGGCATGGATACGGTTTCGTACGCTCTAATTATGGAGGAATTGTCCAAAATTGATGCCTCGGCTAGCGTTATGGTTTCTGTGAACAATTCCTTAGTTTGCTACGGCATTGAGGCCTTTGGAACTGAAGCTCAAAAAGAAAACTACTTACCAAAACTCACCAGTGGCGAGTGGGTTGGCGCATTCTGTTTAAGCGAACCAGAAGCCGGTAGCGATGCCACTTCCCAAACCACAACGGCCATTGATATGGGTGACCATTATCTTTTAAATGGCACAAAAAATTGGATTACCAACGGCGGACGATCCCAGGTGTATATCGTTATAGCTCAAACGGATAAGGCCAAAGGCCACAAGGGGATCAATGCGTTTATTGTTGAACGCAACATGCCTGGTTTTGAGATTGGACCTAAGGAAAATAAACTTGGTATTCGAGGGAGTGACACCCATACCCTTCAGTTTAACGATGTGAAAATCCCTAAAGCAAACCGCCTTGGCGAGGATGGTTTTGGGTTTAAATTTGCCATGAAAACGCTATCTGGAGGACGGATTGGAATTGCGGCTCAAGCTCTTGGAATTGCCGCTGGGGCCTATGATTTGTCTTTAAAATATTCCAAGGAAAGAAAAGCTTTTGGAACAGAAATTAGTAACCATCAGGCCATCGCATTTAAATTGGCTGAAATGGCCACCGACATTGAAGCTGCTCGGTTGTTGGTTTTTAAGGCCGCTTTGGACAAAGACCACGGTCGAAACTTTGATACGTCCAGTGCTATGGCCAAGTTATTTGCCTCTGAAACGGCCATGAAACATACCGTGGAAGCGGTTCAAATTCATGGTGGTAACGGATTTGTAAAAGACTATCATGTGGAGCGTTTGATGCGAGATGCTAAAATCACTCAGATTTATGAGGGCACATCTGAAATTCAGAAAATTGTAATCTCGAGACAAGTGTTGAGAGATTAAAATAACCCCGTTGTAATCTCGAGACAAGTGTTGAGAGATTAAAATAACCCCGTTGTA
>CAJXUB010000055.1 GCA_913061125.1 uncultured Flavobacteriaceae bacterium | reverse complement strand
GAGACATAAAGCTTGCACACCTTGTGTGCCGTGGCCAATCCTACTGTAATTCAGATTAAGCAGCTAAAGCGTAGTTATTCTCGCCGTTTAAATGTTAGTATGGCCTTTAACGTGTTTCAATACCATCACACGACGTGCTTACATTTCCACAGATCCTGCTGTCAATACCAGTCGACCCCGGTTTGTAAATTTTCCTCCAAAAGAGGACCCCAAAGTTACAAAAAAACTTGTGTACCCATGCAAATCCCATTATTTTTGACCTACAATCTTATTGAAGTACTATGAAATTCGCCGTCATTAAAGAACAAAAAACTCCCCCTGATAAGCGGGTGGTACTGACCCCAACGGCCTGTCAAAATCTTCTCCAAAATCACCCCAAAGCCGAAATTAGTATTGAATCTTCAGACATTCGAGCTTTCGCTGATAGTGAATACGATGCGTTAGGGCTTGAGGTTTCCAATACAATTCATGATGCCGATGTGATGATTGGTGTTAAAGAAGTTCCCGTAGAGGCACTCATACCCAACAAAAGTTACTTTTTTTTTAGCCATACCATAAAAAAACAACCCTACAATCGCAAGCTTTTACAAGCGATTTTAGATAAAAATATAACGCTTTATGATCATGAAACTTTAGTCGATAAAAACCACAATCGATTGATTGGTTTTGGATATTATGCAGGAGTAGTAGGGGCCTATAATGGCATCCGGACCATTGGAAAAAAATGGAATAGTTTTGAGCTTCCTAAAGCGGCTAATTTGAAAGGGCGAGAGGAATTGAATGCCAACTTAAACACCATTTCACTGCCAAACCTGAAAATTATACTCACCGGAACAGGACGAGTGGGGCAAGGGGCGAAAGAAATTTTGGATTTTTTAAACATTAAACAAGTCGATGTCAAAACATTTTTAACCCAACCCTTCTCAGAACCCGTTTATGTTCAATTGGATGTTTTGGATTATGTGACAAGACATGACGGAACAAAGGGGTCTAAATCCGATTTTTTTGCCAATCCTGCCGATTACAAATCTTCATTTTTAAGATATACAACCGTGGCCGATGTTTTTATTGCGGGTCATTTTTATGGTAAAGGGGCGCCTTATTTTTTCTCCAGAGAAGATGCCAAAGCCAATAATTTTAACCTCAAAGTGGTTGCCGACATCAGTTGCGATATTGATGGTCCAGTGGCTTGTACGATTAGGCCATCAACCATTGACGACCCCATTTATGGTTATGACCCAGAAACTGAACTAGAAACAAGTTTTGACAATCCAAAAGCCATTGCCGTCATGGCTGTAGATAATTTGCCTTGCGAATTACCTCGAGATGCTAGCGAAGGATTTGGGAAAACATTTGTAGAGAAAATTATCCCATCATTCTTTAATGGCGATGAGGACGGTGTTCTCTCGCGCGCCAAAATGACCGAAAACGGCCAACTTACCCCAACGTTTTCGTATTTAAAAAATTATGTTGAAGGATTGGAATAAAAAAACCCTTCCAACTGGAAGGGTTTTTGTAAAAAAATTACGGGACTGTAACAGTTAGACTACTCTAACATTTACCGCATTCATGCCTTTTCTACCTTCTTTTAATTCAAACTCAACAGCGTCTCCTTCATTGATTTCATCAATCAATCCAGTGACGTGCACAAAGTGCTCTGTGTCTGAACCTTCTTCAACGATAAATCCAAAACCTTTGGACGAATTGAAGAATTTAACTGTTCCATTTTTCACTATAATTGTTTTTAATTGAGCTGCAAATATAGACTACATAAACTCAAAAAGTCTATATTTTTTGTTAATTAACGAAAAAAACTAATTTTTTTACAATTCAACCACTACTTGATTGTGTAATAAATCGTCTAAAGTTTCTCGATTTCGAATCAAATGGGCTTGCCCTTGATACCACAATACCTCTGCTGGTCTATAGCGTGAGTTGTAATTACTGGCCATCATAAAACAATACGCCCCTGCATTGTGAAAAGCCAAAATATCGCCTTCCGAAATTTCATTAATTCGACGATTATTGGCAAATGTATCGGTTTCACAAATGTAACCCACAACAGAGTAAAACCGCTCTTTACCTTCTGGGTTAGAAATATTTTCGATATGATGTTGAGCCCCATACAGCATGGGTCGTATAAGGTGGTTAAATCCCGAATCGACTTGTGCAAAAACCGTTGATGTGGTTTGTTTTATGGCATTAACTTTGGTTAAAAAATACCCCGATTGACTTACCAAAAATTTGCCCGGTTCGAATGCTAATGTCAATTCTCGACCATAATTATCACAAAATTGTTGAAATCGGTGGGATAATTTTTCGCCCAATTCTTCAATATTGGTTTCAATGTCGTTGGTCTTGTAGGGAACCTTAAATCCAGATCCAAAATCAATAAATGTGAGGTCTTTAAATTTTTTAGCCGTTTCAAACAAAATTTCACTCGCGTACAAAAACACATCAATGTCCAAAATATCACTGCCTGTGTGCATATGAAGGCCATTGATGGTCATTCCTGTATTTTCTACAATGCGCAAAAGTAAGGGCATTTGATGAATGGAAATTCCAAATTTTGAGTCAATATGCCCTACAGAAATATTGGTATTCCCGCCCGCCATAACATGCGGGTTGATGCGAATACACACCGGTGTTTTGGGATGTTTCGTACCAAATTGCTCCAGCAAATCCAAACTGTCAATATTGATTTGAACGACCAATTCGGCAACGGTTTCAATCTCTTTAAGAGACACCCCATTTGGGGTATAAATGATTTGATCTGGACTAAATCCCGCCCTTAATCCCAATTGCACCTCCTGAACGGATACCGTGTCGAGAGCCGCACCCAATTTGGCAACAAATTTCAAAACAGAGAGGTTGGTCAGTGCTTTTGCCGCATAGTGAATTTTCAATTGATTTACGTCCTGAAAGGCCTTAGTAAGACGTTGATATTGGGATTCAATTTTGTGGGCGTCATACACATAAATTGGACTTCCAAAGTCTTTGGCAATTTGCAATAGGGTGTCTTGTTGCATGATGTTATTTAATAAATTTTGGAATCCAAAAATAGAACTTCACTATTTTGATTCCATAAAAATTAAAAAATTATAATTACTTTTACACAAATTGTTAAATAATTTACAAAATGAAAACCATTGCCACCTGCGTTCAAGATATTTTGGAATCCCGCCCATTTTTGGAAGAAGCCTTGTCACGACAAATTATTAATTACTCGGCCTTGGCAACAGACTTGAATCCTGCGGTGTCGAAATTGCTTCGGAAACCTGTAAAAGATGGCGCCATCATGATGGCTTTAAGACGCTACATTCCACCCACAAGTCGAACCAATGACATAAAATTGGCTCGTGTATTTAAGGATTTAGGCGATATTACGGTACGCTCAAATCTTACCGATTTTACGTTTCAAAATTCGAAAACACTCATTCACAACCACTCGAAAATTTTGACAAACATAGATTCGGATCGTCAAATATTTTACGCTTTTACTCGAGGAATTTTTGAAAGTAACATTATCATATCTAGTGTTAAAAAAGAAGTGATTCAAGAACTGTTTAAAGACGAAATTCAAATGGCCAATCAAGATAATTTGTCGGCCATTAGTATCAATCTACCCAAAGGCAATTCCAAAATAGTTGGTTTGTACTACCATATTTTCAAGCGTTTGGCATGGAATAATGTAACACTTTACGAAGTTGTTTCGACCACCAACGAGTTTACCATTTTGGTTGAGGACCATTTGGTGGACAGTGCTTTTTCTGTGATGAAACGTCTAAAATCTTAAGATTTTAACCCCCCTTTGCACGGTTGAAAATCTGCGTTAAAATTTATTGGTAAACCGACCTTGGTTAATTACTTTTGTGTCATAATTTTTTGGTCTTAATATCACCAACCAACACAAATTGTAAAGAAATGAATCTACACGAATATCAAGGCAAAGCCATACTAAACTCATTTGGCGTAAAAATCCAACGAGGAATTGTAGCCACAACCCCCGAAGAAGCCGTTCAGGCAGCCAAACAACTCACCCAAGAAACAGGTACTGGATGGCACGTTATCAAGGCCCAAGTCCATGCGGGTGGTCGAGGCAAAGGCGGCGGTGTAAAATTGGCCAAAAATTTAGAAGAAGTTCAATCCATATCAGACCAAATTTTGGGCATGCAATTGATTACCCCACAAACTTCTGCCGAAGGCAAAACGGTTCATCAAATTCTTGTGGCCGAAGACGTCTATTATCCGGGTCCCTCCGAAACCGATGAATTTTACATGTCAGTTTTACTCAACAGAGCAACTGGGCGCAACATGATCATGTACTCTACAGAGGGCGGTATGGACATCGAAACGGTGGCAGAGGAAACCCCTCATTTGATTTTTACAGAAGAAATTGACCCAGCCACCGGACTTTTACCATTTCAGGCACGGCGAGTAGCTTTCAATTTGGGACTTTCTGGAGCTGCCTTCAAAGACATGACCAAATTTGTTTCGGCTTTATATACGGCTTACATCAAATCGGATGCTTCATTATTTGAAATTAACCCTGTTTTAAAAACTTCCGACGATAAAATAATGGCCGTTGATGCCAAAGTAACCATTGATGATAACGCGTTGTTTAGACACAAGGATTATTTGGAATTGCGCGATACTCGCGAAGAAAATCCTATTGAAGTCGAAGCGGGTGCCCTAGGCCTCAACTATGTGGATTTGGACGGCAACGTGGGCTGTATGGTTAATGGTGCGGGGTTGGCCATGGCCACAATGGATCTTATTAAACAAGCGGGGGGCGATCCTGCCAACTTTTTGGATGTGGGTGGAACTGCCGATGCTGCGCGAGTAGAAGCCGCTTTTAGAATCATTTTAAAAGACCCTAACGTTAAAGCCATTCTGATTAATATTTTTGGAGGAATTGTGCGATGCGATCGCGTGGCACAAGGGGTGGTTGATGCGTATAACAATATGGGCGATGCGATTAAGGTTCCCATCATTGTACGCCTGCAAGGCACCAACGCCGACTTGGCCAAAGAATTAATTGACAATTCAGGGCTGGACGTGCAAAGTGCCGTAGAATTTCAGGAAGCAGCCGATAAAGTTCAGACGGTATTGTCCTGATTATCAATTGCTTAAAATTTAAAAAAAACCAGAACTTAGGTTCTGGATTTTTTTTGTCTTTAAAATTTTTTAAGTTTATAAAAATTTAACCCAAATACCTCCAAAAAATCATGAAAACCTACTTCGTTTTTTTATCCCTATTTGTTTTCACAATTCAATCCCATTCCCAACACAAACAATCGTTGGACGTTCAAATCGGTTTAGGACTATCTTATACCGATGAAGATATAGACATTAATGGGCAAGGATTTTACTTACAAGGGGAATACGTTTATGAAGTTTCAAAATGGATTGAATTGCGGCCCTATGCTGGGGTGGTATTAACCAAAGCGCGGGAATCGGATAAAGTGGCTTTAAAAAACTTTAGAGTATCCACAAACGCTTTTTTGCTGGGCGGAAAAGTTAGACTGTCCATTCCAATTCCATGGGTGGCACCCTACATAGAATTGGGTATTGGTGGATCTTTGGGGAAATTTCAAACTGTGACCTCAAAAATTCAAATAGATCATGGTGGAACAACCTACCATATTCCATTTACTTTGGGGGTTAAATTTGGTCGAAATCACGAAACAGATTTGGCGCTGACTTATTTTTTTCACAACAATAAAAAACAATTTGCGGGGGCTTTTGCCATAGGGTTTTCCATTCCCATTAGAAAATAGGGGTAATGGTAACCTAATTTTTCAATGCTTCCAATTTCTTTTGATAGTCCTTAATTTGATCTCTAAATTTGGCGGCCATCATAAAATCCAGTTCTTTGGCGGCAGCTTCCATAAGTTTTCGCGTATCACGAATTTTTTGTTCGAGCTGGGGTTTGGTCAGATATTCGCTTTCGGGTTCGGCGGCCTTTAGAGCTTCTTGTTCGTAGTAGTAACTGCTCACAGAATTTTTGGTTAATGCATTGTCCAAACTCTTATTCAGGGCTTTCGGTTTGATGCCATGTGTGGTGTTGTACGCAATTTGTTTTTCGCGGCGGTAGGTGGTTTCGTCAATGGTTTGTTGCATGCTTTTGGTGATTTTATCGGCATACATAATGGCTTTTCCGTTTAGGTTTCGAGCGGCACGTCCAACGGTTTGCGTGAGTGATCGGTTGGAGCGCAAAAACCCTTCTTTGTCGGCATCCAAAATGGCTACAAGAGAAACTTCGGGTAAGTCTAATCCTTCTCTTAAAAGATTAACGCCCACCAAAACATCAAACAATCCTTTGCGTAAATCTTGCATGATTTCTACCCGTTCCAGGGTATCCACATCGCTATGGATATAACGGCAACGCACTTGTATTCGGGTGAGGTATTTGGTTAGCTCTTCGGCCATTCGTTTGGTTAGGGTGGTTACTAAGGTTCGTTCGTCTTTTTCGACCCGTTGTTGGATTTCTTCTATCAGATCGTCTATTTGATTTAAACTTGGGCGAACCTCAATGATAGGATCCAACAGTCCTGTTGGTCGAATAATTTGTTCCACATAAACACCATCAGTTTTGGCCATTTCATAATCGGCGGGCGTTGCACTCACGTACAACACCTGATTTTGTAAACTTTCAAATTCTTCAAATTTAAGGGGGCGATTGTCCATTGCCGCCGGCAATCGGAATCCATATTCCACTAAATTTTCTTTTCTACTGCGATCGCCTCCATACATGGCATGCACTTGCGAAATGGTTACATGACTTTCATCAACTACCATGAGGTAATCTTCAGGAAAATAATCCAACAAACAAAATGGACGACTGCCAGGCGCACGGCCATCGAGGTAGCGCGAATAATTCTCAATCCCAGAGCAATAGCCCAATTCTCGAATCATTTCCAGGTCAAATTCAGTGCGTTCTTTTAGCCGTTTGGCTTCTAAATGTTTACCGATGTCTTTAAAATAATCGTGTTGTTTGACCAAATCGTCCTGTATTTCTTTGATGGCATTTTGTAAAACATCGGGTGAAGTGACAAACATATTAGCCGGGTAGATGTTGACCGTTTCATAAATTTCAATCACCGAGTTATCGTTAATGTTAAAGGCCTCAATGGCTTCAATTTCATCGCCAAAAAAATGAATTTTAAAGCCATGATCGGCATAACTCGGAAAAACATCTACCGTGTC
>CAJXUB010000054.1 GCA_913061125.1 uncultured Flavobacteriaceae bacterium | reverse complement strand
CATGTTTTTACTAAATTTGTACCAAACCTACTTTACTATGCCTACATGTCAGCACTGTGAAGTTAGATCTTTTAGCCCCTTTCAAGAACTAACTTCCCAAGAACTCGAACAAGTTCAACGCCACCGTTTATCACAACAGTTTAACAAAGGAGATGTTTTATTCGAAGAAGGAAATGCCTTGAATGGGGTTTTTGGCATTCGATCTGGCGTTTGTAAACTCATGAAACTTGGCGCTAATGGCCGCTATCAAATCATCAAATTAGCAACCTCTGGCGATATGATTGGTCAGCGCTCTTTGGTGTGTGATGAGCGCACCAACCTCAAAGCCATTGCGTTGAATTCGGTCAGGGCCTGTTTTATTCCAAAAGCTAAATTTAAGGCATGGTTAATGACGAACTCAAAATTGTCGTTTTGTATGCTAAAATTTGTTGCCAGTGACCTTAAAAAAGCAGATGATAACCTCATGAAAATGGCCCAAAAACCGTTAAAACAACGCTTGTCCGAACTTCTTTTGTACAATCAAACCCAATTTGGTGTTGATGAAGAGGGTTTTTTAAACATTAATTTCTCTCGAAAAGATTATGCCAATTTGGTGGGGACCAGTACGGAGTCTACCATCCGAATGTTATCCAATTTTAATAAAGCCAAATGGATTCAAATCAAAGGCAAACAAATCAAAATTCTAAACCCTTTGACATTAAAAAATAACAGCGGAACTCAGTTCTAATTCTCTAAAGTAACCTTTTCTATAGTTTTAAAAGGGGAGAGGTCTTGCGCTTTAATCATGGTTTGATATTCGTTCCATTCCGTTTCGAAAAATGCATTCACTTTGTTTAAACCTTCCTCTAAATCTGCTTTGGCGTGACGCATCAAATTTTCTTCTGTGCTGGTGATGCCATTTTGCCGTGACGAAACGTAATAGCTGGCAACTCCCAATCGCTCCAAAATGGACACGTTGGGGTCTGATGTAATGCCTTGGCGTTTGTCCTCTTTTCCGAAAAACAGTGCCAACAAGTCGTCGATCGATTCCATCACAGCATCCGAAGTTTTAATGCTCTCGTTGTGGGCCTCTTTATCCAATTCTTTCAATTGTTTTGAAAACTGTTTTACGATTTGTTTACTTTGAACTAATTGTTGGGTTGCTTTGGCAGCTGCACTTTGAAAACGTTCCAGTTGTTTTAAATTTGAATACACCGATTTTTGGGCTCCCAAATTGCGGTCCAATCGTGGGTCATTTTCAACAGAAATTTGACTTTCAGAACGCATGCTCCCATACTCTAAAACAACGCTGTAAGTCCCTGGAAGCACCTGAACCCCAGATGGTTCACGCTTGGATTTTGAGATAGATTTTGAAGGTCTATTCACTCCTTTTTCATCCAAATACCAAGTCCATCGGTGAACTCCATCGTCTTTGGGCACCTTTCGCTTTAGGGTTCTAATTAGACGATCGCCATCAAAAATAGTCAACTTTAAAGAATCCCAATTCGAAATCGTATCGCGTTCACTTTCGGGTTTTGATTTGAAATAATAAGAAAATTGTGCTCCTCGAGGTCTATTGTCGCCATGGTACATTGCATCGCCGCCAAATCGACTTCCTGTGGGCTGTTGATAGGATGCCTTATACGCTGTTGGCGCTTCAAAAAGGGTGATGTTTTGTTTTGTAGTTGATGTGTTTTTAGCCATGGCTCTCAGTGGTCTAATATCATCCAAAACCCAAGCAGCCCGCCCGAATGTTCCAATGATTAAATCATCTTCTCTTGGATGAATCACTAAATCCTTTACTGAAACTGTTGGAAATCCATTAGTCCATTTGGTCCATTTTTTTCCGGCATTAATAGAAATATAGAGCCCGTCATCAGTACCTAAAAACATTAAATTAGGTTCTATTTGATCTTCAATGATGGATAATGTATAGCTTTCTACATCGTTCTCATCCACGACACGTTTCCAGGTTTTTCCATAGTTTGATGTACGGTAGGCATATGGGGTGTAGTTGTAGCGTCTGTAATCGTTGGCTACAAGCAGTGCTTCTCCTGCGTTGGTTTTTGAGGCCTTTATTTGAGTAATCCAACTCCCTTGGGGGAGCCCCTTAATGTTTTTGGTGACTTCAACCCAATTGCTGCCGCCATCGGTGGTATAATGCACTCGCCCATCATCAGTTCCAACCCATAGCATATCCGATTCAACCTCTGAGGGTTCTATAACCAAAATGGTACAATGGTTTTCGGCACCCGTGGCATCCATGGTAAGCCCACCACTGTCGTGTTGCTTTAATTTTTCTGGATCATTGGTGGTTAAATCTGGAGAAATGATGTCCCATGTCTCGCCTTTATCGGATGATTTATGTACAAATTGACTTCCAAAATAGAGTGTATTGTTATCTTTTGGGTCGATATTAATAGCCGCGTTCCAATTGAACCTCAATTTTACATCGGGATTCGGATGGGTTGGGCGTACGGTGTAATTATTTCCTGTTTTCCAATCGTATCGACTTACATAGCCCTGTTGGCTCATGGACCAACCGTAGCGTGAATCATCTCGATCTGGAACCACATCAAACCCGTCACCAAAACTGATTTCTTGCCAGTATGAATTTCGAATTCCTTGGTCGCGCCAAACGTAAGCGGGGCCACGCCAAGAGCCGTTGTCTTGCATGCCACCATAGACGTTGTAAGGAATTTCATTATCTACGCTAATGTGGTAAAATTGAGCAACAGGTAAATTTCCAATAAACCGCCAAGAGGTCCCACCATCTTTTGTGATGTTTAACCCACCGTCATTTCCATCGATCATAAAATGGCCATTTTCGGGATGAATCCACCAGGCATGGTGGTCCGGGTGAATCCCATTGGATACGCCATAGGCAGGCATCAATTGTTTAAAGCTTCGACCACCGTCTTCACTAGAATTAACGTAAGTAAAAATGGAATAGATTCTGTTTTCGTTTTGTGGATCGACATATAAATCGGCATAATAAAAAGGGCGGTTACCAATTTCGTTCATGTTTTCATTGACTTTTTTCCAATTTAACCCTCCATCGGTGCTTTTGTATAATCCATTTGTTTTGGCTTCGACCAAGGCATAGACGACGTTTGTTTGGCTTGGGGCGATGGCCAATCCTATTCGTCCCAAATCGCCTTTGGGTAATCCGTCTTTTGAAGATATTTTTTTCCAGTTTTTACCACCATCGAAAGTGATGTGTATTCCTGATCCCTTTCCTCCCGAGTTGAAAAACCACGGCTCTCTTTTGTGTTCCCATAGGGCTGCAATTAATTTGTTTGGATTTTTTGGATCCATCACCAAATCTGCAATTCCAGTTTTTGGATTGGCGTATAAAATTTTATTCCATGTTTGTCCTCCATCGGTGGTTTTGTATACACCGCGTTGGGTATGTTCACCCCATGGGGAGCCAATGGCACCGACGTAAACGACATCGGGGTTGGTGGGGTCTATGATGACTCGATGAATGTGACGGGTTTCTTCCAGCCCCATAGCGGTCCAGGTTTTACCGCCATCTAAACTTCTAAAAATACCATATCCACCATTGAGACTATTTCGCGGGTTTCCTTCACCTGTCCCCACCCAAACCACATCCGGATTGGATTGTTGAATGGCTACTGCTCCAATGGATGCTGTCACTTCAGAATCAAATATGGGCGTCCATTTTATTCCACCAGAAGTCGATTTCCAAAGTCCGCCAGAGGCAGTTCCGGCATAGA
Source organism: uncultured Flavobacteriaceae bacterium (assembly GCA_913061125.1). Lineage (GTDB taxonomy): Bacteria > Bacteroidota > Bacteroidia > Flavobacteriales > Flavobacteriaceae > UBA3537. Next base: position 3,541 of record CAJXUB010000054.1, on the reverse strand, counting down.
TGATATCGGGGTTTGAAAGCACCACATCTATGGCAGTGACCCTTCCCGACATGCCTCCTGGGCCAATATTTCGCAGGGTCATATTTTTAACTAAATCCATTGAAAATTCTTGAGAATATCCCAATATTGACATTAAAACAATTACTAATCTAAATACAGTTTTCATAATTTATTGATTCAAATTTTTAGCGGTGATATAATAGTCCTCGTCAATACTAATCTGCGAGGAATTTAAAGTTGTCGTTTGCCAAGTTTCAGTGGGGTAGAGCCGTATGGATTCCCCGTTTGATTTAATTTCTAGGGGCATATTAAACCCGTTGGTCACGTTAGACCACCTAAATTTCAACTCCTTTTGGTCAATTTTATATTCAAAAACCGGAATACGAACATCTCGTAAATATTGATTAAAAAATGAATTTAATTCGATTCCTACGGCATTGGATAAATACGTTTCAATTTGTTGAGAGGTAACGGTCTGATGGTAAAATTTTTCATTCATTTCCCGAAGTATAAAACGCCATTTTTCGTCATCATTGGTCAGTTGACGAAGCATGTGAATCATGTTGGCGCCTTTGTAATACATATCCGACGAACCTTCTGAATTCACGTTATAGTCGCCAATTATGGGTCGGTCATTTTGAATTCTTTTTCTTGTGCCGATCACATATTCTGCGGACGCTTTTTTTCCGTAATAATAATCCAAAAATAAATTTTCGGCATAAGCAGTAAACCCTTCGTGTATCCACATATCGGCAATGTCAATATTGGTGATGTTGTTGGCAAACCATTCGTGGCCAGCTTCATGAATGATAATAAAATCAAATTTCAGTCCCCAGCCAGTCCCGGACAGATCTCTTCCTAAATATCCTTTCTTAAATTGATTGCCGTACGTAACAGAACTTTGATGTTCCATTCCTAAATAGGGGACTTCCACTAACTTAAAACTGTCTTCGTAGAAGGGGTATGGTCCAAACCAATGTTCAAAGGCCTTCATCATTTTGGGTGCATCCGAAAACTGCTTTTTGGCTTTTTCGAGGTGGTGTTTTAAAACATAATAGTCCATATCTAAAGCTCCTTTTTCTCCTTGATAAATCTCTGAAAAATTTACATAATCGCCAATATTTACATTAACTCCATAGTTGTTAATTGGGTTGGACACAAACCATGTGTAGGAGGTGTTGTTTTGTGATTTAGTTGTTTTTTTGAGTCTGCCATTGGCCACAGCCATAAGGTGTTTAGGCACAGTGACTTTTATTTGCATGCTATCGACCTCGTCGTACATATGATCTTTATTGGGCCACCAAACACTGGCCCCAAGACCTTGGCATGAGGTTGCTACAAAATCTGTTCCATTACGGTCTTTTTTCCAAGAAAACCCACCATCCCAAGGTGCATTAACGGCTTCTTTAGGTTGTCCTTCAAATTGGACGGTTATTTGTTGGGTTGAATGTAATTTTTGAGGCGTTTTAAATTCAATAAAATGCGCATTTCCATCGCTAATCAGCTTAAGGGGTTTGTCATTTTGAGTGACATTGGTGATGCGCATCGGGGGTTGCAAATCGATTTGTAATCGATTGTGTTGATTTAAAACAGTGTATTGAATGGTGTTTTGACCAACTATTGTTTTTGTTGTCGGGTCAACCGTAACCTCCAAATCGTAAAACGTCAAATCCCACCAACTTCTTTCCGGAGTAATACTGCCACGAAGCGAGTCTTGATGGGTGTATTTTGTTATATTCTGTGATATCGGTTGGGCATAATTCCCAATTGTACCAAGAAGCCAAACCAGTAGAATGACAAATTTACGGTTCATTTATCTCAAAATTTTATTTGGAAATACCACCTGGCTTTCAAATCCTTCTTGACTAACGGCCGCCACTCCAAAATAGTAGTTATCAATAACAATACCTTCTAAAGTAACGGATGTGTTTGTTACAATTTTGCTGTGATCCCAAGTAGGTGATGTCGTATCTCGCCAGTAAACTTTATAATATGCAGCTCCTGGAACAGCACTCCATTTTAGCTTTGCAGAGGGCTCCACAATTCCGCCTATTCCAACTTCTTCCGGAACGGGAGGTGCCCAACCCAAACTGGCCAAGTTAATGGCATTCACGGCAGTAAGTTTTTTAGCATACTCAAAATCAACATGCTCAAAAGTATCTCCATATTGAATACCGTTTTGTGTTCTTAAATCCTGATGCTGCTGGGTATAATTTTCATGAGTTTCCATAATTCTAATTCCTGCGAAACCAGCGTCGCAAAAAGGTCGGTGATGACCGCCACGTCCAAATCGATCTAATCTGTAAACCATCATAGGGCTCATTTCAGGCATGTAGGTTTTTACGGTTTTATTCACGTAACGTGCCAATTGTCTCGAAATTCCATCCACTTCACCGCCATAGAATCGCCGAGCTGAACGTTGTTTTTCTGTTTCAGTTGGAGGAACGGGTTCAGAGAAAATTCTAAAAGAGCGGTTGTCAATTACACCATCTACACCCTTTATATTTCCAATCATATCGTTGTTAAGCACCCCTATAATGTCCCAATTATTTTTTTTAGCGTAAGCGGCTAAACCTTGACCGCCAAACAGCCCTTGCTCTTCACCAGAAAGACCAACATAAACGATGCTGTTTTTAAATTCATATTGACTTAAAACGCGAGCTGCTTCCAGGGTTCCGGCCATTCCAGAGGCATTGTCGTTGGCCCCTGGTGATTCGGAAGTAAAGTCATTCGGGTCAGAAACTCGAGAGTCAATGTCACCACTCATTATGATGTATCGATTTGGATGTGTTGTTCCCCGCTGAATGGCCACAACATTAACCACGTAAACATCGGCTGTAATGCGCGAATTAACCCCTTTTTTCACAAGGTCTTTTTGGAAGAAAACCTCCAGACATTGATTACATTGATCAGAAATGGTTTCAAATTCTGATTTAATCCATCGTCGAGCGGCACCAATTCCACGCGAATTTGAAACGGTGTCAGATAGGGTATGACGGGTCCCAAAATTAACTAAAGTTTGGACATCAGATTTTATACGATTGGCATTAACCTTATCGATTATTTGATAGAGGTCGTTCACACTTTGCCCATTGGAAAAAATGCTACAAATCAGTGTTGTGACAAAAATTAATCTATATCTCATCGTGTTTAGAATTTAGAGGCATCAACTTTGTGCAGTTCTCAAATATAGGGTTTTTTTTAGTTCTAAAAAGAAAGCGCCTTCACGGGGCGTGAAGGCGCTTTCAACTAACCAACTAAACTACGTATGCTATCAAAAGCAGTACGCATTCTCTTTATTTAACTTATCGGCTATGCGATGTCTTAATGCAATGACATTCGGATAATCCACTTCACCTAAAAGCTTGCTGCGGCCATACAAATCCGTTGCATCAGGAATATCGCTCTCGAGATAGCCACCCTTATTACCCGAGAAAACACAATCTGTACTAAAGTGAATCAAGCGGCATCCAGTTTCCGCACACAGATGCGCCAAACGGTGTGGCAAAAGACTATTGAGTGGAATGGAAATAAGCGCATC
>CAJXUB010000053.1 GCA_913061125.1 uncultured Flavobacteriaceae bacterium | reverse complement strand
TTCCATTAGCCAACCATCGCCCTCCTTTGTCTAATGGGTCAAGTTGTGCTAAGGTGGTTTCATAGGTTACAATTTCTAATGTTGGTGAATCATCATCCTTACTACAAGATGATAATAAGACCATTGCTGATAATAGTGCGATTAAAGAGAAAGAGATTCGAAAAATCATTTTATTCATTTTTTATTGGTTTAAAATTTTATCGTTTAATACAATGCAAATAAACTATGATTTTAATTCTCTTATCAAATGAAATAAAGTGAAGTGAACATCTTTTAAGGTGAATTGAACAATTATTGCACTAATAGTAGGTTTTTCTTTTTTTTATTGCCGCTAACGTTTTGGTTAAACTGCGTATTAATGCAGTTTAGGTTTTGTTAGGTGCTTTTTTTGTGTTATATCAGCTCTTATTAAAAATCTGTTTTTGATCTAAAAGCAATACCATCTTTTTATGATTTACAGATGTAAACAACAACAGAAAATCGTCGCCCTCAACCGTTTTTAGTTCTGATTTTAACTGGTTCACTGACTTTGGGAAATGACGTGTTTTAAGGGTTGCCTTAAGCCCAGAAAATTGCCGTTTAAGCTGTTTTTTTTGATAAGGCAAAACGGACCTAACGCGATAAACCTTCCCAGGGAATGATTTGACCAATGAATTTGAGGTGTATAAATGCGTATGCTTGTCCAGTTTCGACAGACCAAAAATTCGTGCAATGCTCTTAAACCCTCCCGCTTTAAGAACCGCCGAATTTGGTTCATATAAATACTTCAAAGGCGGATTGAATTGTATTGTACTCTCTTGCTCTTGTTGAATTAGAAACTCGAAAGACGGCTGGTCGGTATTGAGGTTTACGGCGTTTAATTTTGGCTCATCCAAAACACCATTCTTCAAAATGAATAACAATTCTTTAACCTCATTTTTGACTGCCACTACATAAATATTTTCAGTATTTGGTAAAACGCTCAGAGCCGCTTGGATGTCCAGCATAGGCGATAATTTTACCATAATATTGTTACTGTATTTGAACAAAAACTCCAAATGTTTCGAGACATCGGGGGTGCAGTCCTGCACAAAAACACGTTTCTTTTTATGGTCGTCACGCCGGGAAGGATCTAAATAAATCCAATCAAAACGTTGATTATTTTGTCTTAAAATTTCTAAACCATCAGCATTTAAACACGAAATGTTTTCCCGATTTAACACCTTAAAATTATGCATCACAATTTCCGAGAGTTTTTCATCGCATTCACAATGCACAACACGGTCGATTTGCTTTGAAAAATAATAACTATCCACACCAAATCCCCCTGTCAGGTCAAATAACGACCCGCCAGAAACTAATCGACGTTTGAAATCAGCGGTAGCTTCCGACGATGTTTGTTCAATATTGAGTTTGTCAGGATAATACATGCCTTCTGAGTTAAACCAAGTGGGAAGTTTTTTATGGCATTTTAATTTGCTTTGAATTTGTTGCAACAACTCAACCGTTTGAATCCCATGAAACGGACTGCCTTTCAGTGCTAATTCTTGTAAATCTGAATTTAAATTCGTACGTATAAAGTGCTGAACAGGGTTATCTAAAAGCTTGTTATTCAGCATGTTGAATCGAATTTGTAATTTCATAAAGCGCAATTGAAGTCGCTTGTGCAACATTCATGCTGCTGTTTTGTCCGTACATTTCAATGTGGTAGCAGTCATCCAAAAAATTGAGCAGATCTTCACTAATTCCGAACCGTTCGGCACCGACAACCAATGCGATTTTTTGGGATTTTTTGAATTCAATTTTGGTCAAAGGAGTGCTTTTGCTTGTAATTTCTAATCCAATCAATAAGTAACCTTCCGAAAGCAATTTTTGAAGTTCTAAACGAGTGTCTATTCTTTGCTCAAAATGTACTACTTTTTCTGTGGCTCTGGAAGTGTTCCAGACTTTCCTGTTGAGTTCAATAGGTGGGCCGCCTAGAATCAGTTTTTCTATACCAAATGCATCAGCCAATCGAAGTAAACTTCCGACATTGGTGGGGCGTACCACTTGATCGGCTACCAAAACAATTGGAAATTTTTTCTTCACAAATTTTGAAGTGTAGTGGTCTAATTGCATCGTTTTAATAATTAAAATTCAAATGCATATTTAATAATATTGGCACCCATTTTTAGTGCCTTTAAACGTATTTCTTCGGGATCGTTGTGCACTACTTGGTCTTCCCATCCATCTCCAAGGTCACTTTCAAAAGTACACAAGAGGATGAGTCTATTCTCGTGAAATATTCCTAGTGCTTGTGGTGGTAAACCATCGTGTTCATGAATTTTAGGAAGTCCATTTGGGAATTTATAAACAAGATTAAAAATGGGATGATCTAAAGGGATTTCTCTCAATTCTTTATTGGGGAATAGGTTTTTTATTTGTGGTAAAATATATGATTTCATGCCATAATTATCATCTATGTGCAAGAAACCTCCACCCATCAAATAAGTGTTTAGGTTTTTTAATGCTTCATCAGAAAACACAGCATTGCCGTGTCCAGTCATGTGAACAAAAGGATAGCTAAACAGCGCTGAATCTTCGGGGTGTACAACCGTTGGTATAGATGCTATTGTGGTGTTTATCTCGTTGTTACAGAATTCAATCAAATTTTTCATCGCAGTGGGATTGCTGTACCAATCGCCTCCGCCGTCGTATTTTAACACTGCGAGGGTTTGCCCTTGTACTTTCGATAAAGTGCATACCAAGAATATAAATAAAACAAAAAAAGCGTTACGCATTGCAAAGTTCTGTTATATGACAAGCAACTACAGCAGCGGTTTCTGTACGCAAACGCGCATTGCCTAAATTTACCGATTCAAAACCTGATGCTTGTGCAAGATTAATTTCATCTATAGTGAAATCCCCTTCGGGGCCAATTAAAATCAATACGCTTTTTTTTGGCGTGATAAGGTCTTTTAAATGCGCTTGATTGTGTTCTAAACAATGTGCTATATAGCGCTGTTTGTCAGTTGTATTTTTTATAAAATCTGTAAAACGAACAGTTGGGTTGAGTATAGGAAAATGCGCGCGAAGCGACTGTTTTGCTGCCGCTTGTATGATTTTTTCGTACCGCTCTAATTTTATTATTTTACGTTCGCTACGCGCACAAATAATTGGTGTAATTTGGTCTATACCAATTTCTGTTGCTTTTTCGAGAAACCATTCGTAGCGGTCATTCATTTTCGTGGGCGCAACAGCCAAATGTATGCTGTATTCTTTTGCAGGTATGACTGTAGTTTTTGTTATTGAAACTTCACATTTATTTTGATTATTGGTCAAAATTTCAGCTTCAAAAATAACTCCTAATCCATTGGTAATCTGTAGATTATCCCCTATGTTCTTACGCAATACTTTCACAATATGACGACTTTCATTTCTATCAAAACAAAAGTGTTTGTCGCTGGCCTGTAATTCTGAATTGTAAAATAGTTGCATCTTGATGTCTATAATTTTAACCGTGCTGTAGCCGTTGTGCCTTGTGATGTAAAATCGTTATTTAAGAATTTTAAATACCCCACAATGGCTATCATGGCAGCATTGTCTGTTGTAAACTCAAATGCCGGTACAAAAGTTTCCCAGCCCAATTGATGTTCGGCTTGTTTTAGCGCTTGACGTATTCCTGAATTAGCCGAAACACCACCGCCAATTGCGATCCTATTGATCTTAGTTTCTTGCACTGCTTTTTTTAGTTTATCCATCAGAATTCCAATTATGGTGTATTGAATGGAGGCGCAAATATCATTCAAGTTTTCTTTAATAAAATCGGGGTTGGTTGCCGTATTTTTTTGGATGAAATATAAAATGGCTGTTTTTAATCCTGAAAAACTGAAATCTAAGCCCTTCACTTTAGGTTTAGTAAAATGAAAAGCTTTTGGATTTCCCAATGCGGCACGTTTGTCGATTTCGGGTCCTGCAGGATAGCCCAATCCCAACAATTTACCACTTTTATCAAATGCTTCACCCACGGCGTCATCGATGGTTTCCCCAATGACCCTCATGTCAAAATAGTCTTTAACTTCTACAATTTGCGTGTGACCCCCAGAAATGGTCATCGCCAAAAAAGGAAAGTGGGGCTGTTTGTACCCCTCTTTTTGTATGAAATGCGCCAAAATGTGTGCCTGCATGTGGTTGACTTCAATCAGAGGAATTTGAAGCCCCATAGCCATTGATTTTGCAAATGATGTTCCAACCAGAAGCGACCCCATCAGTCCTGGACCCCGCGTGAAAGCTACGGCAGCAAGTTGGTCTTTTGAAACTCCAGCTTGTTTCAGGGCCTGATGTACAACCGGTACAATATTTTGCTGATGAGCTCTTGAAGCCAGCTCCGGAACCACGCCACCATAGGCCTGATGAATGGATTGGTTGGCGATAACATTACTTAAAATTTTACCATCGCACAACACTGCAGCGGCAGTATCATCACAAGAAGACTCTATTCCTAAAATGTACGTTTTTTCTCTCAGCATTTGTAGGATTAAAATTATAATTTATTTTCTTTGCATGAGTTTGGCAACACTATTGCAGTTACGCTACAAACACTGCAAAGAAATAAAAAAAATAACGGATCTATGGCGTGTTTGAAATCATTAATTCCAAATTTAATTTTGATTTTATAATTTTACAACATCTTGAGGAGCAAAATAACACGACTTAATACATGGATCAAAGCGGTAGCAATTTTATTGTTTCTCTTTGTGTTGTTGGTTTTGGTATGTTCTGTCCCGAGCGTCCAAACGTATCTTGGATCCTATGCTACCAATCAACTAAATTCCAAATTCGGAACAGCCATTTTTGTTGAAAAAGCTGGTCTTCAGTTTAACGGCGATATTGAATTGAAAAATATCTTGATTAAAGACCACCGCAACGACACCCTCATAGCCATTGAGGAACTCAACAGCTCAATTATAAGTTTTGTCAAAATTCAAGATAATAATTTGATTTTCAAGGATATAGATTTGTATGGGTTGCTCTTTCACATCAAAACCTATGCTGGTGAGACCGATTCAAATTTGGATATTTTTGTGGATCGTTTTGATCAAAATCAAAGCAAATCTAAGCACCCATTCCAATTGAAGTCCAAGGAGTTATCCATTTACAATAGTACGTTCAAATTAAGCGACCTGAACAAGACCAATGCTGAGATTTTAGATTTTCAGGAATTGAATATTGAAGTTTCAGATTTTTGGATTTCTGGTCCTGATGTTCATGCCGACATTCGCGACTTAAATTTTAGGGATCCAAGAGGGGTGGTCATGGCCAAACTTCAAACGGATTTCAACTACAGTTTAACTCAAATGACTTTTGATAATTTGAATCTAAAATCTTCAAATTCAAACCTTCAGGGCGACTTGAAATTTTTATATAATAGAGAGGATTTGTCAGCCTTTTCAGAAAAAGTTCAACTTGTGGCGCATGTTTCTAACAGCACCATTAATTTGGGTGAATTAAATGTTTTTTACCCTGAATTTGGACAATCGGCATCGGTTAATTTGGATACTGATATAGGTGGCACGTTGAATAATTTAAACCTCAAAAATTTTAAATTAACCACAACGGGGGACACGCGTATTGCGGGTCAGCTTTCGCTTAAAAACCTAATGAAATCCAAAACAGCTCCTTTTGAAATGCAGGGTCAATTTACGGCATTGAATTCCAATTACGATGAGTTAAAAGCCATTCTTCCTAGAATTTTGGGTAAAAATCTTCCTTCAAATTTAAAACCTCTGGGGACGTTTTCTGCCGTGGGAAACGCACGAATTTCGGATCAAAACATCGAGGTTAAATTTGACGTTAATACGGCTGTTGGGGCCGTTTTTACAGACTTAAAACTCTCCAACATTAAAACCATCGATTCTGCCAGTTACAGCGGGGAGCTGGCATTTTCAAATTTTAATCTCGGAGACGTCCTCAATGAACCACAGTTGGGGTTTATTTCTTCTAATTTGACGCTAGAAGGTCAAGGATTTACCATTGAAAATATTCGGTCCAACGTGAGTGGAATATGTCAAGATTTTCAGTTTAACAATTACGTTTACAACAACGTCGAGATTGAAGGATTCATTCAAGATCGGGTGTTTAAGGGGGCTCTTAAAACCAATGATGAAAATTTAAAATTGGATTTTCAGGGGTTGGTCGATTTTTCTGGAAATGAGAACATTTACGATTTTTCAGCCGATGTAGATTATGCCAATTTAAAGGTGCTAAATTTTGTATCAAGAGATGAAACATCCATTTTGAAGGGACGGATAAAAATGGATATGAGAGGCACAAATATTGACGATTTGTATGGCAATCTTCAGTTTAAAAATGCGTTGTACAACAATCAAAACGACACCTACTATTTTAAAGATTTTCAAATTTCTTCAACCTTTGATTCCGATTCAAATCGAACCCTTTCCATTAATTCCCCAGAAATAATTCAAGGCACTTTTAAGGGTCAATTCCAATTAAAAGAAATTCCTTTGATGCTTCAGAATGCCGTTGCCAACTTGTATTCTCAATCGGCGACTTATACCGTGTCTGAGGGGCAGTTTATGAATTTTAATTTTAAGATTTACAGCAAAATTGTTGAGGTGTTTTATCCAAATTTGAAAGTGGGGAAAAATACTTTTGTTAAGGGATATTTGGACAGTAATCCTAAAAAATTCGTACTGACATTCAAATCGCCAACCATTGAGTTGGATCGCTATGTTGCCGAACAAATACAGGTTCAATTGGCTAACGACAATCCCATCTTTAATACCTACGTACAAATGGGGCGCCTCAATACCCCGTTTTATGAGGCCAATACCTTCAATTTAATCAATGTAACCCTTAACGATACGTTGTATATGAAATCCGAATTTAAGGGCGGAAAACAGGACATAGACCAGTTTGATTTGAACTGGTTTTACACCCTGAACGGCGAAAATTCTGTCATAGGATTAAAGCCATCGACGGCCATATTTAAAGGAGTTCCATGGCGTGTCAATAAGGATTCAAATGCCAAAAATAAGCTCATTTTTAATCCCACTTCCAAGGCATTTTCACTGGAAGACTTGGACGTGTCTTTTGAAGAGGAGCAATTGACCCTTAGCGGTCAAGCCGCAGATTCGCTTTCAGGACATTTTGAGTTGTCTTTTAAAGATGTGGATTTGTCTAAAATAACACCTGAAATAGACAGTCTGAGTTTGGGCGGAATCGTAAATGGTAATCTTAATATTTCAAAATTTCAAAACACTTATCTGCCCAAATCCCTACTTAATATTGATGATTTTAGTGTGAACGATTTCAATCTTGGCGCATTCAATGCCGATATTGTGGGGAATTCATCATTAACCAACTACGAGGTGGATGTTCGA
>CAJXUB010000052.1 GCA_913061125.1 uncultured Flavobacteriaceae bacterium | reverse complement strand
AAGAGTTTTTATGACAGTAGAAGACGTTTTACGTGAAATTAAAGGAAAAGTAAGCGGTCAAGCCAACGTTAGTGGACGACTGCAAAACCCCCAAATTAATGGTCAGTTGAATCTAGACAACGGACACCTTTCTGTGCCTTATCTGAATGTAAATTATGCTTTTGACGATCAAACCAAAGTGGATCTCAATGCACAAAGTTTTATATTTAAATCTGCTAATTTCAGCGATACCACTTTTGGATCGCGGGCGGTGCTTAATGGTAAAATGAGCCATACTAACTTTTCCAATTGGTCTCTGGACACCTCCATCGATTCCGATCGTTTGTTGGTCTTGAACACGTCAGAAACCAACGAATCATTGTACTATGGGACAGGATTTGTTGCAGGAAATATCAATATTGTTGGACCAATGAATCAGCTCTTCATTGAGGCCAATGTTACAACATCCAAAGGCACCATTTTTAAAATTCCACTCAACGATAGCGAAATGATTGGTGAAAATTCCTACATCCGATTTTTAAGTCCGGAAGAGAAAAAATTACAGCAAGCGGGTCGCTCTGTGCAATTGGACAACATTGAAGGGGTTGAAATGGAATTTAACATGGATGTTACCGATGATGCCGAGATTGAAATTGTCATTGACAAAGAAACGGGAAGTTCCATTTTGGGGCGTGGAAATGGAAGTATTTTGGCCCAAATTAACACCAACGATAAATTTCAAATGTTTGGCGATTTTTTGGTGCTTTCAGGATATTACAATTACAGCATCGGAAAACTGATCCAGAAAAAATTTAAACTTGTAAAGGACGGTACACTCACTTGGGAAGGTAATCCGTTGCAAGCAGAAATTAATATCGAAGCCATTTATGACGATCTCTCTGTAAACCCTTCGACATTGCTCGATAACCCCATCAATCAAAACATTCCAGTTGAAGTGAAAGTTCAACTGACAGATGCTTTAGAAAAACCAAACATCGATTTTGACATTCGTTTTCCAAACATCAATTCAGCTCTAAATAGCGAGTTGTCCGACCGTCTCAGAGATAAAGACAAGCGAAACTTTCAGGCCATATCCCTGTTAGCCACAGGAGCCTTCAGGAGTAAAATTGCGCTAGATTCTCAAGATGCTTTTGAGTTAGTTTCCGATGGTGTGACTAACATGTTAAACGATATTTTTTCCGATGATGATAATAAAGTTAAACTGGGATTGAATTTAGACATTGGCAAAAACACGCCAGAGTTTGAAACCGACAGCAGAGTGGGGGTGACGTTGTCTACAAAAATTAGCGAAAACGTGCTGATCAATGGGAAAGTTGCTGTTCCTGTGGGAGGTGTGAGCCAAACGACGGTGGCGGGAGATTTTGAGGTTCAAGTATTGCTCAACGAAGATAGAACGTTGTCTCTCAAATTTTTTAACAGAGAAAATAGCATTCAAAATTTTGGCGATCAAATAGGATACACTCAAGGTTTAGGGCTTTCATACAACATTGAATTTGATAATCTCAAAGAGCTTTTGAATACCCTATTTTCAAAACAATCTGAAACCAGTGTAAATTCCCCAAAAAAGCCACAAATTAAGGACGAATTACCAGAATATATGGATTTTAAACAATCGCCTGAAAATTAATCAAATTGCTAATTTTCCCATATAAATTCAAAATAGTTATTAACGAAAACGTTTGAATTTTAACAGACCAAAAAATTAAGCTCCTGTGATTTGTATTTTTTAGGGGTAAGTTTAGTAATATTGCAAACGAATTAAATGATGTCAAAAACAATACAAAAAATAGGGGTTTTAACGTCAGGAGGCGATGCCCCTGGAATGAATGCTGCCATTCGATCTGTAGTTCGAACGTGTGCCTATCACAATATCGAATGTGTTGGAATTTACAGAGGTTACGAAGGGATGATTGAAGGCGATTTCAAAATTTTAGACGCCAGAAGCGTGAATTACATCATCAACAAAGGGGGAACATTTTTGAAGTCCGCAAGATCCGATGAATTTAGAACTAAAGCGGGACGAAAGAAAGCCCATGAGCAGCTTCAAAAATTTGGAATTGATGCTTTAGTTTTAATTGGTGGGGATGGAACCTTCACTGGTGGAATGATTTTTAACGAGGAGTTTGATTTCCCGATTATTGGCATCCCCGGAACGATTGACAACGACATCGTTGGTACCAATTTCACACTGGGTTACGACACCGCTCTTAATACAGCCGTTGAAGCCATTGACAAAATCAGAGATACCGCAAGTTCTCACAAACGCCTATTTTTTGTTGAAGTCATGGGTAGAGACGTTGGACACATAGCCCTCAATGCAGGCGTGGGATCTGGTGCAGAAGAAATTCTTGTTCCCGAAGAAGATTTGGGGTTAGATCGATTGTTGGAATCTTTAGAACGCAGTAAAAATTCAGGAAAATCATCAAGTATTGTGGTGGTTGCCGAGGGAGATAAAACCGGAAAAAACGTATTTGAATTGCGAGATTATGTGGAAGAAAATCTTGAAGGGTACGACGTTCGTGTTTCGGTACTAGGCCACATGCAACGTGGTGGAGCCCCGTCATGTTTTGACCGCGTTTTGGCTTCCAGAATGGGGGTCAAAGCCGTTGAATCTCTTATTAAAGGTAAAAAAAATGTGATGGTTGGAACCATCAACAACAAATTAGAACTATATCCCATTGATAAAGCTGTAAAAGGCCACTCAAAAATAGACGAAGAATTGCTCAGGGTATCGGATATCATGAGCACATAAATTATACAATAACCAACTAAAAAAACATAAAATGTCAAACGTAAAAATTGGAATTAACGGATTTGGTAGAATAGGTCGAATCGCATTTAGAATCGCCACCGAACGCCCTGAGGTTGAAGTGGTAGGAATCAACGACTTGTTGGATGTAGAGCACTTGGCTTACCTTCTTAGATACGATTCTGTACACGGTCAATTTAAAGGTAGTATTGAGACTAAAAATGGAAATTTGGTCGTTAATGGTAACGAAATTAGAGTTACATCAGAACGAAACCCTGAAGATTTGAAATGGGATTCAATTGGGGCTGAAGTTGTTTTAGATTGTACAGGAATTTTTACCACACTCGAAGGCGCTCAGAAACACATTACGGCTGGCGCCAAAAAAGTTGCGATTTCGGCGCCTTCCGCCGATGCTCCAATGTTCGTCATGGGAGTAAATCACAACGACATTACGCCAGAACACACCATTGTTTCCAACGCTTCTTGTACCACCAACTGTTTGGCACCTTTAGCTAAAGTTATAAATGATAATTTTGGTATCGTGGAAGGGCTTATGACGACAGTCCACGCCGCAACAGCGACGCAATTTACTGTTGATGGGCCTTCAAAGAAAAATTACAGATTGGGACGATCGTCACTCAACAACATTGTTCCAGCATCCACTGGTGCTGCCAAAGCGGTCGGAAAAGTAATTCCAGAACTCAATGGTAAATTAACAGGAATGGCTTTTCGTGTGCCAACTGTTGATGTTTCCGTGGTAGATTTAACCTGTCGATTGGAAAAAAGTGCATCGTTTGAAGACGTTAAAGCGGCCCTAAAATTGGCCTCAGAAAACGAACTCAACGGAATTTTGGGTTACACAGAAGAGGGCGTAGTGTCTCAGGACTTTGTTTCAGAACCCAAAACCAGTACCTTTGACGCTAATGCAAGTATCGGATTGAACGACAATTTTGTTAAGCTGATTTCTTGGTATGATAACGAGTATGGCTATTCGTCCAAGTTAGTAGATTTAGCGCAGTATATCAACACGCTTTAGAGCACCTCGTACCACAGTGCAAACGCGCTGTGTAATTTAATCAATTTATATTATTGCTATGATACTCATCGTTGACAGTGGCTCTACAAAGTGCGATTGGATTGGAATTGATTTAAAAACTGGAAAAGAAGTTTTTGAAAAACAACGCACACCAGGTCTAAATCCTGCTATAATTTCTAAGGCCGATGCTCATGCAATCATTTGTGATAATAACGTACTCACCGATTACAAACTCGAGATAGAACACGTGTTTTTTTATGGTGCTGGATGCGGCACCGTAGAAGCCCCAAAAATGTTGGAGGAGGTGTTAAAATCCATTTTCATCAATTCTAATGTTGTGGTAAAAGAAGATACCTACGCCGCTATTTATTCCACAGTGGGTGTGGATCATAATCCCGCGGTAGTCTGCATTTTGGGGACAGGATCTAACTGCACGTACTTCGACGGTAAAGACGTTCATCAAAGGGTAATTTCTTTGGGGTATTCCATCATGGACGATGGCTCTGGGAATTATTTTGGTCGTCAATTGCTTCGAGATTATTATTTCAATACGATGCCCCATGACTTGAAGCTTATTTTTAAAACGCGCTACGACATGGATAACGATGTCATCAAAACCAATTTATATAAAAACCCCAATCCGAATGCTTATTTAGCCAAATTTGCAGAATTTTTAATTCTTAATAAGGAATCGGACTACGTACAAGGGGTCATTAAAAAGGGACTTCGCAGTTTTGCAACCACCATGATTTTACAATTTGAAGAGGAAATTAAAACGGTACCCGTCCATTTTGCAGGTTCAATTGCACATTTTCTTAAGCGTGAAATTAAGGAAGTCGCTGAAGAATTTGGATTTAAAGCCGGTAATTTTCAAAGGCGTCCCATTGAGGGTTTAGCAGACTATCATTTAAAACAGGTTTCATCGCTGTAAACCTTGGGTTACAACGCTGCAATCATACTAATTTCAACATTGACAAATTTTGGAAGATTGGCCACTTCAACGGTTTCTCTAGCGGGTGCAGTTTCCGGGTTAAAATATCGGCCATAGACGTCATTAATTTTAGAGAAATTGTTCATGTCAGACACAAAAATGGACGATTTTATAACGTGTTCAAAAGTCATATTAGCGGCCTCCAAAACAGCTCTCAAATTGGACATCACCAATTCAGTTTCTGTTTCTATGGAATCAAGTTCTAAAACTCCAGTGGCTGGATTAATGGCGATTTGCCCCGAAATGTAAAGGACATTTCCAAACATAACGGCCTGATTGTAAGGCCCTATCGGGGCCGGTGCTTTATCGGTAATTATTATTTTTTTCATAATGATAGTTGAATGTTACAGGGTTTTGTCGCGCTGACGTTGTTTGTCATATTTAATATCGCTAAGGATACTTGATCGAATCCCAATAAAAAAGTTCCACGAACTTCGATTACTAAATGGTATCCATGAAAAATTCATTCGCCAGCTTTCCAAATCGCGCTCAAATCGAAGTTGAGTGTAGGTAAATCCGCTATTTTTAAAATCGTATCCGGAAGATGCGCCAACGCTCCAACGGGGGGACAACTCAACATCGCCAGAAAACATCAGGGAATGTGATGATATTTCGCTTTGACGCTTGGAATTGTTATAATTAACAGCATAGGCCAATCGCAAACTCCACGGGAGTTTGTATTTGTATAAATCGGTGGGTTTTGGCTTGTCATCGCTTTGTTTTTCATTCAACCGCTGGTCGGCAAAATCCTGCGGTTTTCCGAATAAATCGTCAGCTCGACCACCACTTCGTAACGATTCGCGGGTGGCTGCATCACTTTCTCCAGAATTTCCACCCTCAAAAGAGTCACTTGATAAGTTATAACTTAAGGTGAAATTAGCACTCGTTATTCGAAATAACCCTCCGCCATTATCGATATTAAAGGTGTTAATTTTTCGGTTGTTGTTGTCTAAGGCATAGGGGTCCAAAGTGGCACCAAAATTAACATTCATTTTATTGTCAAACAATTGGGTTCCACCAGAAAGGCGAACGGGGCTCCAGTTGAGCGAGTCGGCGGCAATGTTATAATTGGTAGAAAAATTGAGAGAATTCAGTAAAAAAATCTTTTTGGGTTCTGTTGCAGTGCTGTCTTTGTCGCGTACTTTTGCTTCTAAATTGTTGCTCAAGGACAAACCAATACTGCTCGAAAATCGATTCCCAGGAGCACCAAAAATCGATTGTTCAAAGCGACTATATTCCACTTGATCGGTGGTTAAACCGTCGGCACTTACCACCTCGTAAGTGTCATAGAACTGACTGAAAGCTGGGGTAATGTTGTAGCTAATACTGGGCCGCATCACATGCCGAATGGCCTGAATTTTTTTATCCTCTCCAAAATTAAACAGCCCATAAATGGTGGTTCCCAAGCTGCTGCTAAAATTATAAGTGGTGTAGGAGTCAAACCCTTTATTTTCAATTACTTCTACTTGATTATTATCGGTATTAAATTGTTTTTCAATGGTTTTAAAAGTCCAGCTGTGGTTCAAATTGGCACTCGTGCTAAAGCTGAAGTACTTAAACAGCTTAAAATTGGTACTAATCGGAATGGTGTGTTGAACCCCTGCTTTTGCATCCTCAAACATTTCAGGTTTGAAGAATAAAGAATCTGTCGTTTGAATTCGATTTTCCCCTCGGACATTGTATTGAAAATTAATATTTTGAAGCGCCCCTTTTTTACTTCCTGTTTTTGGTGCAAATGGAAAGACCCGATCGACACTTCCCTGAAAAGTTGGCAATGTCATATTGATGGTTTGGGTGTTTGTATTTTGAGAATGAGTGGCTGTAACGTTTAAATTCACTTGCGGTTCGCCAGGGAATGTTTTGGAATAGGACACGGACGAGGCGAGTGTGTTATTCAAAAAATTAGAGTTATTGAGTTGGTTAATGGATTGTTGGTAGTAAGTGCTACTTCCAAGGTTCACTGAGGCCGAAAATCGCGAATTTGGATTGGATTTGCTGTCCTGACTTTGAGACCATCGCAGGTTGTAGATTGTACTTTTGGAGTAATCCGGAAAACCGCGTTCACTTCCAATTAAGTTTTCGTACCGAAAACTTAAATTACCTCTAAATTTATAGCGAACAGCGTAGTTGGTTTCCAATCGTAAACCATAACTTCCGTTGGTGTAGTAATCGCCCAAAACGGCCAAATCTGCATAGTCGCTCAGGGCAAAATAATACCCCCCGTTTTGTAGAAAATACCCTCGGTCATTTTGCTCTCCAAATGACGGAAAAATCACTCCAGAGGTTCGCTTGTTGGTCAGAGGGAAAAACGCAAAAGGTAGTCCAATAGGGGTGGGCACATCTGCGATAAACATATTGGTTAGACCTGTAACCACTTTTTTTCCGGGGACCACTTTGGCCTTCCTTAGCAGAAAATAATACTCAGGATTTTCTTCATTTTCAGAAGTGGTAAACTTTGCCCGTTTTACATAATAAACCGAATCATTTTCTTTTTTGGTTAAATTCGAAATGATACGCCCGCCTTGTTGTTCCGTTTTGGAATTCCAAATAAAGGCCTTTTTAGTTTTCATATTAAAAACAATAGAATCGGGTTCAACCACATCGGCTCCTTGTTTAAATACGGGAGCTTGAGAATACACCCCTGCAGAGTCTTTCAGTCGTCCAGCATAGACCATATCTTTTCCGTAATCGATCACGATCACCCCAGATTGAATATCCATATCTTGATATTGAATTTGGGCCTCGTTGTACAGGAAAATTTGCTTTTTCTTCTGATTGATCGATTCGTAGTCTTTGGCCTTGTAATCGATGATTCCTTCCAAGAATTTTTTGGGTTTCGGTATGCTATCGTTTGCAATGCTATCGGTAACAATTTTAGTTCGTTTTGGTGCCCCTATGGAATCTTGTTGAACCCCCAAACTTAACATGTCTATAGAGCTATTGAGCACTTCAATACGACGCTCTGTGGCGGTTGGGGGCAAGTCTT
>CAJXUB010000051.1 GCA_913061125.1 uncultured Flavobacteriaceae bacterium | reverse complement strand
AACCGTCGTCGTCCACGACCGCAACGATTTGAAATTCCTCTGGAATGTTCGAACTGATCTCAATACTAATGCTGTCCTCAATTGTGCCCCCAATGGCTATAATTTCTTCCGTTAGCGCTTGACCAATCAAGATGTCATTAATATAAAATGCAATGGGTATGCCTGCGGCCAATTCATCGGTTGAATTAAAATTCGATACCGAAAAATGCAGCGTAACAGTTCTTGAAAAACAAGTGGTTTCTACATCCTCTGCCAATTCTATGGTGGCATCTGGGAGTTGACTGTTTAGAACAGTTATGATGTTGTTTACCATCACTAAATCCTGACCTGAGGTCAACTCAATCATAGCCGAGGTATCCCCAATATTTATCGTGTTTTGGATGTCGTATACATCGATATCCATGTTGTACATGTTTGTATTTCCCGTAAAACTGTTGGTTCCGTTAAAGGCATTTGTTTCTGGATTTAAAGGAGGGTTACTCAACAGAAATCCATTTATTGTTAAAGATTCATTAACTGCCAAACTGGCATCGCCTTCCCAGGCAATAAACCCAATTTTAGCCCCATCCACATCCAAAACATTTAAGTTGTCCAATTCAATACTAATGGACTCTGGTACGGCTTGCAGTCCGTCGTAAACATTAATTTGATTAAGCGGCAAATCGGAATCTTCATAAATTACAACCATGGCCCATCCTGCAAAATTGGTTCCTGTTGAACAGTAATTTTCTGAAATAGTAATATCGTCCAAATTGGACAGTTCGTAAATTCCATTTCCTTGATTTTGCACTAATGTTGTTACATCTGAAAAAGCTGCAAAAAATTGCCGATTGGTATCCAAAGAATAAGCAAATGTTCTGTCGGGTGAAATCGGGATAGTGTTAAGATTAATGTCAAAATCTCCTGCTCCGGATCCCGCCCAATACAAATAGGCCGCAACAATGGTTTGGTCACTGTTCATAGACAAAGTGGCTTCCGACCCCGAAAGAATAGTACAATCTGAAAATGCGCCATTTTCGATGGGATTTAAAGTGTTTCCAATAGCAGTATAGTCGTACCGACCATTGTGCTGGTGGTACATCGATATGTCTTGCCCCAAACTTTCTATTGACCAAACCATTGAACAACAAATGAGGAGCCGAAAAACAGGTGTCATGCTTAGCGTTTTAGCGTAAAATGTCCCCTAAATATACGATTATCACTTAATTTAATGTAAAACCAATAATCCGAAGTTGGCATTGGATTGCCGTTGTAAGTACCGTCCCAACCCTCGCTGTTGTACAATAATTGCTTTAGGAGTTTACCGTAGCGGTCAAAAATATAAATTTCACTTCCAGCCTGACTTGGGGTATTAATTCCAATAACATGCCATGTGTCGTTAAAACCGTCGTCATTGGGAGTAAAAAAGTTTGGAAATCCAATAACAGAAATGTTCTGCTCTCTTATCCCACAACCGTTTTTGTCGCGGACATAAACGGTATGAAACCCAGGGCTAACGTTATAAAATGTTGCACCATCTTGGTAGGGGCCGAATTCATCATCCAAGGCATATTCATAATCTCCCTCTCCAGTGGCTAACACACTCACGGTATTATTGCTGCTTACATCGTTGATGAGTATCTCTTCTATGGTTGCAATATTGGAGTTTACGATGGTAATACTTTTGCTTTGCGAACATCCATTTGCATTGGTAACAGTTACTGTGTAGGTTCCTCCTTCATCGATTTCAATGGCATTGGTCGCTTGTCCGCTAGACCACTGGTAAGTAAAATCAAGAGGGTTTCCAATTATTCCACTATCTATGGTAACTGGGTCTGAATTAGAATCGATGCAAAAGAATGTTTGATCGTCGTTTTGCAATTGAGGTAAGTCGTAAACTATCAAGTCCAACTCATTGACGCCGTAGCATTGGTTGTTATTTTCAATTCTGGCATAAATCGTCTGATTGTAGGCAACTGCATTGGTGAAATTGTTTGGTAGTGGATTTTGTTCAACCAGCGCCTCCTGATAGGTTTCGTAGTAGGCCAAGTTGTAATCGGAGGGAAGCCCCGAGAGAATGGTAGGGGTTGCATCACTCAAAGTAAAAGTTTTCAGACCGTCTTCTACACCGTCATCATCGCAGGACGATAAATTGGCATCCGTACCCGAAGTTAAACTCACTTCCAGAGAAATTTGAGAAATATCAAAACATCCAGTAACATCATCAATAACCTGAACATAAACAATTTGAGGATTTTCAGTATTTGTAAATGGAGTCGGTGTGATTTCGTTCGTAGAACTTTCAGCATCACTAATCGATAAGAAAAATCTTGTACTCAATCCCGAAAAGCCATTGGTCACTTCCGCATTGGCTTCACTGAGGTTAAATAGTGTCAAACCGTCATTAACACCGTCCTCATCGCACTGGATAAGTGTGGCATTTAAAGCTTCAGGGACTGGGTTAATATTCACTGTAAAAGAAGTGGTGTCAAAGCAATTGGTGTTAAGCGTATTTTCTATACGTACAAATACTTGATAGGACAAGGGATTGGTATTGTAATACGTCGATGCAATGGGATTGGTATTATTATCGGCATCGGCTTGAGTGAGGTGGTAAGTCACATCGAACACGGCCGGGTCTTGACCGCCCAGAACGGTTGCATCAAAATCTGTGAGGGTTATGTCCATCTGACCGTTGGCATCGTCTCCATCGTCGAGGTTATCGCATTGTTCCACTGTTGAAACGGCGTTGGCTGTTGGGGTGTCAAATACGGTCAGATTAAAGGAGGTGGTATCGAAGCAATTGGTGTTGGCGTTGTTTTCAATTCGAATAAAAATATCTTCGCTGGGGGAGGTGTTTTGGTAGGGTACAGCAAGAGGGTTACTCCCCGATTCAGCATCTTGAAGGTTGGCGTGATAGGTTACTGAAAATGCAGCAGGGTCTTGAGTTCCAAGCACTTGAGTTTGTGTATTGATAAAATCAAAGTTTAATACCCCATCGCCGTTGTCGTCGCATTCCAAAAGGTTGTCCACGGCATTGGCCGTTGGTGTGGGGTTAATATTCACTGTAAAAGAAGTGGTGTCAAAGCAATTGGTGTTAAGCGTATTTTCTATACGTACAAATACTTGATAGGACAAGGGATTGGTATTGTAATACGTCGATGCAATGGGATTGGTATTATTATCGGCATCGGCTTGAGTGAGGTGGTAAGTCACATCGAACACGGCCGGGTCTTGACCGCCCAGAACGGTTGCATCAAAATCTGTGAGGGTTATGTCCATCTGACCGTTGGCATCGTCTCCATCGTCGAGGTTATCGCATTGTTCCACTGTTGAAACGGCGTTGGCTGTTGGGGTGTCAAATACGGTCAGATTAAAGGAGGTGGTATCGAAGCAATTGGTGTTGGCGTTGTTTTCAATTCGAATAAAAATATCTTCGCTGGGGGAGGTGTTTTGGTAGGGTACAGCAAGAGGGTTACTCCCCGATTCAGCATCTTGAAGGTTGGCGTGATAGGTTACTGAAAATGCAGCAGGGTCTTGAGTTCCAAGCACTTGAGTTTGTGTATTGATAAAATCAAAGTTTAATACCCCATCGCCGTTGTCGTCGCATTCCAAAAGGTTGTCCACGGCATTGGCCGTTGGTGTGGCACTTATTGTGATGTCTTGAGTAAAGGTATTTATGTCACTGCCAACCGTAATTTCGGCGGTTACGGTAAATGTTCCTGCAGTGGTGTAGGTATATGTTGGGTTATCCGCGTCAGAGGTGCCTGAACCATCTCCAAAATCCCATAAAATACTGTCGTAAGATTGTGAACTGTTGATATTAAATTGTGAATTTGAGCCAACACACGAATTTTCAACAACTATGGATGCCAAAAAAAAGGATTGAATAAAAGGTGGTAATCCAATGTTTGAAAATGTACCATTGGCAAGGGGTTGTGCATTGGTTTCGTAGTCGCAAGCGAAGCCCAACTCATCAGGGTTATTGATGACGTCTAGAGTCTGAGAATTAGCACTGTTGGCAACGTAAATTTTACCATCCGGACCGAGTTGAATGGCTCCAATAAAATTGAATCCGTTGTGAATCAACGTCTGTGTAGCGGAAGGGTCTGGGGCAGTAATATCAAATTGAACGACGCCGTTGTTTTCAGAGACGTAAACCTTTGAAGAATCTGGAGAAAATTCAACACCGTAAGGGCCAGAGTTTGGAAATAAATTTATGGCATTAAAGGTTGAAATTTGACCTGTTGAATTATCAAAATCATAAAGCCAAACACTACCTGTACTGTTGGCATTTTGGCCTTGTTGATTTCCATTCTGTCTGTGGCAAACAGTAATTTTTGATCCATCTGGTGAGGCCTTCATATAACCAATAGCGTTTCTTCTGTACCCTTGCTCTGTGATTAGCGGTCCTACAGTTGAAACGACAGGGTTGGTGTTAACTCCAGTGTTGTCAATTCTAAAGGAATAAAATTGATCTCTGAAATGGGTAACAACCCAATAGGATTGTCCGTCGGCGTGTTCTACAGCCGTAATTTTTTCGGAACATTTGTACCTGTCCTGTGCAGGGTCTGTTGGGTCATAGGTGGTAAGTTGAACGTTTTTTTCAGAAGATACAACATCGCCATTCCCTCCGTTGAGTGTTAAATCCACTAACGAATATGCAAAACCGTTGTTGTAACCGTCATCTTCTTCAGGCACACCGCCGTTGCTGTCAAAATAAAAGGCAACAGGATTTCCGTTTTCATCTGCTGGGCCTTGATTTGGATGAGCGTAGGCGTTTTGATGATGGGGTTCATCCACCGTAAAAATATAATATTGGTCGGAATTACCAGGTCTTGGTACGATCAGTCCAGATGAGGTACTCGAAGGATCGCCCAAAAGTCCAAAGCCTGCGGCATAGTCGGCATTAGGCATGATGGTATGATTTTTGTCCCACACATTTCTTCCATCAGTGTAGAATAATAAATTACCATTGACATCAGAAATTGAAGAGCATCCTTCGTTGGTGCTGATAGTGGAGGTGGCATCGGCGGTGGGAGTTACAGTACCAGCCGAAACGTCAAATATCAATCCGGCACCATTTCCAAAATACCAATGAGAGGCCTCAGCTTGAGAAAATCCCAAAAAGCTGAATAACAATACAATATGATAATATTTCAATCTAATGTTATTTGGTTAATAAGACGGCCAAAAGTAGTGAAAATACGTATTTTTTTTCTAACTATTAACAGAAAATTATATTGCTTTTGGACTGTAAAATGTATTTTACAAGTCTCTTTTTTTAATTAAGAAGTAAGCCAAAGCCACGAAAATAAAAATCCAAACTCCAACAATAATTACATCACCAAAGTGAACAGCATAGTCGTAATCTAAGGTGTTTTTGTCTGGAAATTTGGACATGGCTACCCTCTGAAACGGTTGTTTAATCAGATTTGACATAGCCGTTAGTGGTAGAAAACTTTGTACCGATGTAGCCATTTCCATGGATGATTTCCAAGCGATTAGGCCAAAAATAATCCATTCTACAATGAAATCTACAAATAAAAAGGCGAGCGCAAAGGCCGATCGTTTGGCCAAAACCCCCAAAAACAAACAAAATGAAAAGAACCCTACTAGTTTGATAAAATAGGCCGGTAGAAATTCCATTTCTCTTACGATGATGTTAAATTCGTTGTAACTGGAATAAATCAGACCAAGGATGAGTGATATGACAAAAATAATTACTGTTGAAACCAAGGAAAAAAAGACAATGGCATAAAATTTAGACAATACAAACTCTTTCTTGCTAAGACCATCAATCAGGTTTTGTTTCAGCGTTTTGTTGCTGTATTCGTTACCAATCATGGACACTACAACGATGGCAAAAAAGAATTTGAATAAGGCCGAAAAATAGGTTGTGATATGCCAAACAATCGGAAAATTAAAAATGCCTAACTCTCCTAATTCTAATGTAAAAAATCCAAAAAAGTTGATTTTAATAGAGGACAAAACAATGACACACAGCGGCAAAATAAAGGATATGAATATCAGAATTTTGCTGGTTTTGTTCAGCAATAATTTTTGGAGTTCTAATTGTAAAAGTCGTATCATTTTTGATCTGTAAGTTGAAGAAATTGTTCTTCTAAACTCTCTTTTCGTTTAACAAAATGTGTGGGGATAATTTGATGTTCAAACAGCTCCTGGATAAATTGTTCAGACTCCAAAGGGTCACTTAGAAATGCGGTAATTAAGCCGTTTTCGTGACGGTGTTTTGAAAATTTTGGATGATTTTCAATAAATGCCAGGCATTCCTTTTCTTGCTTGGTTTTTATTTCGAAGAACCCGTGACTGGAAATCATGTCGTCCACTCGTCCCGAGTATAGTTTTTTTCCTTGTCTTAAAACCACCACATGGGAGCATACTTTTTCGACTTCGTCCAAAAGATGAGAAGCCAATAAAATGGTGGTTCCTTTTTGAGCAATTCCTTTGATAATTTCACGGATTTGGTGAATCCCTTGCGGATCCAAGCCATTGGTGGGTTCATCCAAAATGAGAACTTCAGGATCGTTGAGCAGCGCAGAAGCGATGGCCAACCGTTGTTTCATTCCCAAAGAAAACGTCTTAAATGCACTGTCTTTTCGATCTAAAAGCCCCACAGTATCCAGTACACCATCGATGGCACTTTCAGATATTCCTTTGATTTTACAGACCAATTTCAAGTTTTGAAATGCAGACATGTAGGGGTAAAAATTGGGGCGTTCAATGATGGCACCAACACGCTTTAGGGCATTGTGGGTGGTGGCGGTTCCGCCAAACCAGCTGTAACTGCCCGACGTTTTATTAACCACATTAAGAATCATGCCTAAGGTGGTGGATTTTCCACTGCCATTTGGCCCTAAAATCCCATAGACATTCCCTTTTTCGATATCAAAACTCAACCCACTGACGGCGGTGAGGTATCCAAATTTTTTGGTGATATTTTCAAGTTCTAGTACTTTGCTCAAAATATGCGGTTGTGTTATAGAGTAACGATTAAATCAGAGTTTTGTTACATTAATTCCAGTGCTCGTCGAAATTTAATTCGTCATAGTCATCCAATCGGTAGGATGCTTCAGAGTCCTCATATTCTTTGTCGGCTTCAAATTGTTTTTCGGGCGCTTCTGTGGGTACTTGACCACAAACAAACAGTAAATTTGGGTAATCGGTTCCGTGAGCTTCTTCAACAATTTCACCCAATTCTACCAAAAATGTCCACATGTTTAGAAAATCATAAATGTAAATTAATTTCGTATTATCCTCATCCACAACATCTTCCAAAATGGTTTCGTTCATCATTTGGCTGTCGGGTTCGCCCATGTCAAACAAAGCGATTTCTTGCCCTTGTTCCCATTGGTCGTTACTGACGTAGAAGGAGGCCATTTCGCTGCCTTCAAAACCAAAAGATTGTGTGATGGTGTTGTGTAAATCTTCAAAAGTGTCTGTTTTTCGAATTTCGATATCTCGAAAAATATCGTCCTTATTGTCGTGGTCCAAAATAACTCTAAATCTGTAAATCATGTGTTTTTGTAATTTATGCGATGTTGTAATTTTGTTGTCGTTTTTGATGGAAAATTTCCAAACCGATGTACATCTGTATCCCGAAAAGAACGGATGCTATAACAAGGTGTAGCGGCTGGCTCAAGATGGGGAAATCAAAATAATACATCAAAATTCCTGTGAGAACTTCCAATACGATACACCCCATAACAAGATTTATTTTTTGAAATCCTAACCTCAATTTTTGGTTTCTATACCACAAAAAACCGTTGATTGTTAAGACTAAAATGGATAGGGATCGATGGATGTAGAAATTCAATTTGGGATTGTCCAACCAGAGTGCTTTTTGGTAGCCAACCAGCCTTGTT
>CAJXUB010000050.1 GCA_913061125.1 uncultured Flavobacteriaceae bacterium | reverse complement strand
GAAGGTACACCACTAAGGCAACTATTTTTCTTGTTAATGAAACATCGGAAATTGTAAAATCGGACTCACGATTTAATTATTTAATACAGCCAGGAGAGACGCTTGTCCACTCTGAAACATACTCTAATGAATATTCGATTAAACCAACAAAAGATTCCTATCAACCATTTCCTCACTCGTATTTATTTTTTTATGGGGACGGAACAAAGTGTGAAATCGGATTGAGAGATATAGAAAACTATGAAAATCGGAAAGAGGTAGAGCCGTTAGTATTTGAACTAACATTTCGGTTTACCGAAGAGCGAAAGGCAAATGCTGAAAATTGCAATTAGCTGGGGAGGGGGTAATTTATACCATCCGCCAAATCGAAGATGCCCTTATTGGTATAAAAAAATGGAACAGAAATACAAAACGTTCTTTAACATAAAAAAGTTGAGATGAAATAAAATATTTTTATAAATTTACAAGACCAAATCATTAAGACTATGAACCTACAAAAAACCATTTTGGTCTTTGCCGTTTTTGGCATCAGTTTTCAATTCCTTACTGCACAAATTGTTTACCCCAAAGGGATTTATACATTTTACGAAGATTTTGCAAGACGACAACCCTCAGACACCACCACAGCATTCGATTTAAAACCCAGTGCCAATCAATATAATGTGGTACGTGTTTATAAAGCAGGGACTACAAAACGCCTTAAACGAAATTTTGCAGTAAGCGATGGGAAACATTTATATGTCCGCATCAAAAAAGTACGCCAAAAATTTCCTTCAGACGACAGAGGCCAAATGAAAGACGATGGCAATTACTGCATCAAAGCAGAACAATTGGGTCCTAACTATATCTATTTTGAAGATTATTTTGCTTCTGGAGCATCTATTATTTTAGGAGGTGCCATTGCTGGCAGTGCATCCAGACGACTAAAAGGAGTTGTTTTTGATTTAAAACGCTTTCAGTTTAATTTATTTAAAAATGCCAAAGATTTTAAATCCTTCATTACCGCCCATCATCCAGAAAAACTTCCACAAATTACAGCTCAAGAACAACAAGACGGGCGGGTTAAATCTATTGAAAACATCGAGCTGATTCGAACAATAATAACCGAATTAAATACTGAAAATTAATTATTAACACCCTAATACTCAAACCCATGAACATTCAAAAAATCGTATTTTCATTTTCATTTTTAATCATGATCTCAATAGGTCATGCGCAACCCTCTGATGTCATAGCAAGTAAATTCTTCCTTGATGTCGGCTACGGCTACGGCTTAAGAACTTCAAAAGCGCCCTCTGGCAAAGTAGAAAAAGACATGTACGACAACGTCAAAAGTGGGGGAAATTTAAATCTTGAATTTGGATACAAACTAAACCCACAATCGTCGTTAAGTGTAGCTTTTAACCGTTATGGATTTAGTGGTACCGTGAATTCAAATACCCTAACAATTGCCAACGTTAATTTTGGCTCTGGAACTTGGAAAAGTAAGGGAAACATCAGTTTTGTGGGGCCAAAATACAACTATCATTTTGATACGTCCAACAAAGGGCAGTTTTCGGCAGGTTTAGGACTGGGGCTTTTGTCTTACAAATCCGAAGATATCATCAATGCCAACATATCATCTGTACGTGCTGAGACCAAAGGAAATTCCTTTGGTGTTATCGCAACTGCCGATTACTATTATTTTATCACTAAAAATTTAGCCATAGGAGCCAAACTGGGCCTTATAACTGGAAGATTAAGCAAAGTAAAAGTCACATCTGGGGGAAATACCGTGGAGCAAAAAATTGATTCAAAAGATGGAGGACTTGGGCAATTTAATATCAATGGCGGCTTTCGGATTTTCTTTTAAATAATAAGTACATCTTAACAATTCCAAATCATAAAAATCAAAACCATGACACACTTAAAATCAGTGCTGACGTTGGCATTGGTAGGGCTACTGCTTGTGGGCTGCAACAATTCAACATCAGAAAACTACACCATTCACTACGAAATGCGGGGAACCAACCCAATGGATCCGAACAGCACCGAAGAAATGACACTGCTCCGCCGAAAACTTTATGTTAATAAAGATTTTGGTGTGATTTTAACCTATCCTGGCGACGAGGAATCGCCCTTTAATATGGGATTGGCGCAAATTGAAGAATTTGGCTATTTGGATTTTAAAACCCAAACGATGACCAATGTTCACAAATGGCCAACAGAAACTCTAACAACCGTAGAGCAATTTTCAGACAATAAACCCAAAACACTCACAGAAGAAACCAGAACCATATTGGGCTACAACTGTAAAAAAGCCCTCTATGACATGAACGGTAGAGAAATAGAAGTGTGGTACACCACCGATTTTCCGTTAAAACATGGTACAATATATTTCGGAGCTGACCTCGGGTTTGTACTTAATATGGCTCAATTTGAGGCGGTTAAAATTGACAACTCCATCCCAAAGGAGATTCAGATGAAACTGCCGGAAAACTTGGGTAAAATTGTAACTCATGACGAGCTTATGAAAAAAATGATGGGGGGCTAATTCCTCCCAATCACATCAAAAAAAAGCCCCCCATTATGGGGGCTTTTTTTTTGTTTTTACGGTTATTTACCCTATTGAAAATCATTCAATTTTTCATTACATTGCATAAAATTCAATTAACCAATTATGATAGCGTTTAGATCAAACCCAATCCAGTTGGCATGTCTTGCCACAGCAGTATTACTTTCTTTAATCAATTGCAGCGGTGGTGACAGCAACCCACCCTCAGGCGGAACTGAACCAAACCCTCAAATTACGGTAGGAACGACCAGTATGACTTTCGGTGAGGTAACCGTTTTGGCCCATTCTGAGGCTCAAAATCTCGAAGTTTTTGGAACCCATTTGGTTGGAGGAATAACCATAGCTACCTCACCAAATTTTGAAATTTCTACAAACAACAGCACCTTTTCTAATGAGTTATCCATTACGGGATTGGAGTCTACTTTGGTTTTTGTTCGTTTTTCTCCACAGGAAGGGGCTATTGGAACGGTAAATGGAACTCTAACTTTACAAAGTAATCAGGCCTCGAACAAAACAGTTAATCTAAGTGGTATTGGATTAAGCAATGCGCCCACCATTGCAACTGCCAATTCAAATTTAAGTTTTGGCGAAACCGAAATTTTCCAACATGCGGAGGCTTTTGGAATGACCGTTACAGGTCAAAATTTAACCGCTCCCATCAACATGAGTACTACAGCCCATTTTGAGATGTCATTAGATAACAACACGTTTGGAAATACTCTTCAAATTCCATTAAACGACGCTAACGGTGAAACTACCGTTTATGTGCGTTTCAGCCCAACAGATACTGGAAATCAGCAGGGAACTTTAACCCTCACCAGCGCTGGAGCAAACGACGTTGAAGTTGCGCTTTCCGGAGTTGGTGCAGCTGTGGTTCATAATTATGTAACCTTTGAGGAGCAACCCTTAGGATTTGGAGGAGGATTTAACCAATCGGCCAGTCAAGTCTTTAATCTTCATGACGATATGAGTAACATTCAGCAGATCAAAATGTTTTTACAAATCGACTGCCCCAGTGGCGGTTGTGACGATTGGGACCGTTTTGCCAATATAAAAGTTAAGGACCAAAACACAGGAAACTGGTTTGAAATCGGACGATACATCACCCCATATTGGGTAGGAACACAACAATTGGAACGCGGTCTTGAATTTGATGTCACAGATTTTAAAGGATTTTTGACAGGATCCACAGAATTACGAATTTATATTGAAAATTGGACTGCAAAAGCCGACTTAATAACATTAGATTTTGATTTTATTGAAGGGACACCCGATTTTTCTCACTATGCTGTAGCTGAAATTTTGGGCTTCCATGCCAATTCAATAAGCGGTGTACCCTATGGTGTGAGTCATAATTTGGATTTGGATAAAACCATTCAAATTCCAGCAAACGCAGAAAGCACCCATTTAAGAACCATCATTTCGGGATGGGGTCATGCAACCCCTCAGGACCCCGACGGACGTCGTTGTGCCGAATGGTGCTATAGAACCCATAACATTAAAATTAACGGCACAAATACGTTTCAACACAGCTTGGATCCAATTGGGTGTGCTTCAAACCCGATTAGCAATCAAAATCCAGGAAACTGGACACCCGATCGGGCCGGATGGTGTCCAGGCATGGTAGTTCCCGTTCGTACTAATTTGATGGACAATAGTATTAGCGGATCAACATTTACTTTCGAATACGATTTTGAAGATTGGACCAACGATGGCGCCAATGGAAATGCGTTTTATGCGACGTCAACTTATGTGGTAGTAAAAAGTAATTCTAACATTTCGGCACCAGTGGTTATAGACTAAAGGGTTTAGTTTCTGAGAACTATAAGTCTGGCTTTGTATCCAGTGGTCAATAGCCATTGCCCGGATCCAATTATAATACCATTTTCGTCAATCACTTTTAATTCGGCAGTGTTGGGACTGGATGCCCCTTCGTTTAGGGCATAAAATTCAACGGTATTAAGTCCCTCATCTAGGTCGATGTCTATAACATATCCCGAATTACGAAGTACGATATTGGGATGAATAACGGCTTTGTTTAAGATTAATTTAATTCTATCGCCATCTTCATATTCGTGATCGCGGCAGACCAATCGTATAAATTTAGATTTTGTGGCAATATCACCCAAATAATAATCTTGGCTGTATTTGGTCACATCCACTTGATTTTCAACAAATTGTTGTTTGACATCCCAAGTGGGATCAACCACATCCCGTTGTGTTGTTATTCCACGCTCTTTTTTGGCAAATCCGTCAATGGGAGGGATGCCCATCGTAATTTTTACGTTTTTATTTGTTAAACCTCTAACGGGCGAAAGGTTAAACAGTTGTTCGGAATTTTGATTTTTCTTGGCTAAATCTTTGGCTTTGATGCGTAGCGTTTCTTGGACAGTTTCAGGTTGAGCATACACCAACTGAATGCCTAAAATCATCAAAAAAAATAAAACCAGTCGATGCATATGGAATCAAATGACGATGTAAAGATATTAACTTGATACCAAAAAACATACCAACTCTTTTAATTGTTGTAGAAATCAATAACTTACTTGAAATTGTTTATCTTTAAATTCAATAAAAAAAACGATAAAACTCCACACCGACACAATGTTAGAGCACCACCAAATTGCTATAAAAGCATTTAAAACTATTGTAGGAACAAATTTTGTTTTAACAGCACAATGGGACAAACAACCTTTTTCAAAAGGATGGCGCTACGGCGAAGGCGAAGCTCTGGCGGTGGTAAAACCGGGCTCGTTATTGGAACTGTGGAAGTTGTTGCAGGTTTGTGTTTCTAAAGATTTAATAGTCATAATGCAAGCGGCTAACACTGGACTTACAGGAGGGTCAACCCCCTTTGGGGACGATTACGACCGCCCCATCGTTATCATCAATACCATGCGAATTAATTCCATCCATGTAATTAACGAAGGCAAACAAATCGTTGGACTTTCTGGCAGCACATTATTTGGTTTGGAACAAAAGCTTGAGCCCTATGGCCGTGAACCGCATTCCGTCATTGGGTCGTCTTGTATTGGGGCTTCTATTGTGGGAGGCGTTTGCAACAATTCTGGTGGTGCATTGGTCAAACGTGGCCCTGCTTATACCGAGCTTTCGCTTTACGCCAAAGTTGACCATTCGGGACAGTTAATTCTTGTAAATGACATTGGGATTGATTTGGGGAATACCCCAGAAGAAATCTTAGTCAATATCGAAACTAAAAATTTTGATTCGAATCAAATTAAAAACCCCAAAAAATTGGCTTCTGATAATGAGTATCAATCGCGCGTTAGAGATGTCGACGCCAGTACGCCTGCCCGATTTAACGCCGATGGCAGACGGCTGTATGGTGCCTCAGGATGTGCCGGAAAAATTGCAGTTTTTGCTGTTCGACTGGACACCTATGACATTCCAAAACAAACTCAAGTATTTTATTTAGGGTCAAACGACTCGAAAACTTTTATGGAAATAAGACGAGCGGTTTTATCAACGTTTAAAACGCTCCCAACTTCTGGCGAATACCTTCACAGAGACTGCTACGATGCGGCCAAATCTTACAGCAAAGACACTTTTATTGTTATAGAAAAATTGGGGCCTAATTTCATCCCAAAATTATTTAATTTCAAACGGAAAATGGATTTATTGGCAGAGTCCCACCGCTGGCTTCCCAATAAATTTTCAGATAAATTGATGCAATTTCTTAGTCGTTTTTGGCCCAACCATTTGCCCAAGCGCATGGAACAGTACAGAGACCAATACGAGCATCATTGGATTATAGAAATGTCGAATGAGGGCATAGCAGAGGCCAGAGCATTTTTTCAAAATTATTTTAAAGAAAACGAGGGAAGCTTTTTTGAATGCAATCCAACTGAGGCCAAAAAAGCCCTTTTGCATCGCTTTGTGGCGGCCAGTGCGATTGGCCGTTATCATGCGCTATATGAAAACAAATTGGGGGATATGATGTCTATGGATATCGCACTGCCGCGCAATGAAATGGATTGGTTTGAGCAATTGCCAAAAGAGTTAGATAATCAATTTGAAATGAAATTGTATTATGGCCATTTATTTTGCCATGTATTGCATCAAAATTACATCGTCAAAAAAGGGGTTGATGCCCTGGCCCTCAAAGAAAAACTCCTTAAATCATACGATGCTCGTGGAGCAGAATACCCCGCCGAACACAATGTTGGCCACGAATATAAGGCCAAACCAATTTTGTCCAAATTTTATAAAAAACTGGATCCAACCAACAGGTTTAATCCTGGAATTGGTCAGACCAGCAAACAAAAATTTTGGAAATAATCTAAGGTTTTATTTTTGGTACTCTATTAATTAAAATTGATTGAATTACAATTCCAATCGTAATTATCAGGGTGAAAATAATGACTTGCGCATTGGCAGGGGTTTCCAAAAAACACATGATAATACTGCCATCAATGACGGCCGCACCTGAAAGTACCATACCGTTTCTCGCTATTGTACTCACTTTTTCAATGTCAATTTCCTTTTTTTTAGATTCGGGCATGGTATTGTATCCTGCTAAAAGGTTGGGGTATTTTTTTACTAAAACCCCCAAAATCATAAGAAATAGTCCAGCAGCTACAAAGAGCAATGTCATTCTAAATTTTTAAACAAATTTAAGATATCTCGACCTAAAAATCGTTGGTAATTTTTATACTTTTGAAAAAAAAAAAGAATGGACAGAGATTTGGGAAACTATCGAAAATCTTACGACAAAGGCAGCTTGTCGGAGTCGGATGTTCCAGAAAATCCATTGGAATTATTTCAGCGTTGGTTTTTTGAGGTCGACACCCACTTTCCTGAAGATGAAACCAATGCAATGACCCTATCGACTCTTGGGCAAGATGGTTTTCCGAAGGGGAGGGTGGTTCTTCTTAAACAATTTACACACGAAGGGTTTATATTTTATACTAATTTTAACAGCGAAAAAGGGCAATCTATTTTGGCATATCCCAAAGTCAGTTTGTCATTTCATTGGGCTCGAGCAGAGCGTCAAATTACCATCAAAGGAACAGTGGAAACCATTGCTGACAATTTAAGCGACGGGTATTTTGAATCTCGGCCTCGAGGCAGCCAACTTGGAGCACACGCTTCCAATCAAAGCTCAGTTGTTCCTAATCGAGAAGCTCTCGAAAATGAGTTAAAATTGCTCGAAAAGCGATTCGAAAACAAACCCATTCCGAGACCAAAGCACTGGGGCGGATTTATGGTAAAGCCCGTTGAAATTGAATTTTGGCAAGGTCGCGCCAACCGATTACATGACCGAATTCGGTATCAACTTCAAGATAGTTTTGATTGGACAATTAACCGTCTTGCACCCTGATTTTTTGATTTAACACTTCATCCATGAATCGTTTCGGATGTCCCCAAGTTCCTCATGATTTTGGCCTCATATTCCAGTAAATCATTCCATTTTTGATCCACTTCCTGTCGATTGCCGTAGAGTCTTGCAAATTTTAAAAACATCGTATAATGGTGGGCCTCACTTATCATGAGTTTTTTATAAAATTTAGCCAATTTTCTGTCTTCCAAATGTTCTGATAATAATCGGAACCGTTCGCAACTTCGGGCTTCAATGAGGGCGGCATACAACAACCGATGTACCAGTTGCGTGGTCCGGCTTCCCCCTTTTGGGAAAAACTTCAACAGAGCAATAACATACTCGTCTTTTCGATCCCGTCCAAGCACTTGACCGCGCTCGAGAATGAGGTCGTGAACCATTTTAAAATGACTGATTTCTTCCTC
>CAJXUB010000049.1 GCA_913061125.1 uncultured Flavobacteriaceae bacterium | reverse complement strand
CGTAGCTGTTGCCTTATTGGTGACTACCAAATTAAAAACAGGATCAGGACTGACAACGTAACAACCAGTACCACTAGAAATTTGGACTCGTACAAAGATGGGTTGTGGGCTTGAGATGTTAGTGTATGGACTGGTTAAATTGTTGGTTCCCGCTTCAGCATTGGCTAAAGTTTCATAATAGGTTACAGAGAACCCTGTTGATGATTGAGGGCCTAAAATATCGAGGGTTCGATCATCGAGATTGAAAGGTTCGACTCCGTCATTTGTTTCATCATCGCAAAGGACTATGTCAGATGTTGGATAAATTTCTGGTGCAGCGAGCAAATTCAATTGAAACGATTCAATTTCAAAACAGTTGGAGTCTAAGTATTCGAATCTTACAAAAATAAACTCGTTGTCTGTCCCTTCATAATTGTTAAGGTTGGCTATTGGATTGGCATCATTTTCTGCATCGTTTTGATCATTGTGAAAGGTAACCACAAAATCTGTAGGATTTGGATTTGGTGCTAAGACTGTAGCTTCATTTTCTGATAAATCAAAAACATATGGTGTGGAGCCAGGATCACAAATAAACAAATCATTTGGTAGGTCATGAATGAGTTCTGGAAGGACATCTACACAAATCTCTTGTGAGTATTCACACCCGAAATTGTCTTCTACAATGTAGGTATAACAATACTGCCCATCTGTTGGAGGTGCTATAGTGATGGTATCGCCATTGGTGGTTGCAATTGTGGGGTCGTCTACCCAACTGCCTGAGACAATTTCGGGTGTGAATGATAAATCGGGCGGTTGAATGGCTGGATCGAAATTTAAGGTCCAAGAAAAAATATAACCATTATCTGCACCAATATTGTCTGTGATTCTTATGGTCCAACTTCCATTTAATGATGACCCTACTAATCCATCCAGGGATTCGTCGGAGGAGTAGGTTCCTGCTGGTACAAAAGAATCCGTGTACGTTCCTGGTCCATCGCCAACAGGGAACGTACCTCCCGATTGTATGCCATCTACCAGGGTTGGAAAGGAGTCGTCGGGAACAAAACAATAGACATAACCCTCTCCGGGCGTTGTGTTGGAAGATTGGCCATCAACAGTTGAGGTGGCCCAAGGCACTCCCAAATTAGCAGAACCGCCCCCTTGATTTTGCAACACCACAACTTGGCCTGAGGGTGAAATAATTTCAATATCTAAATCGCCCAAATAAGAATGTTCCAGTTCAAGACAAATCTCGATAAGTTGATCGATGTCGTCCAGGGTTTGATCTGAATCGAAACAATCCACAATAATGGATGTTTCGTAGGATACACCACTACCGTCTGGAAGAAACGTAATTTCGCTTTCCGGCGGCGTACATTCATTCAGGTATGCCGTTGGAGTAACAACAGGGGTTATTGTAGTGGTGTCACCAAAACACAATCTATCATTAGCCGCTGCTGTTCCTGTAAAATCTGGAGTAGTACTGACTTGGATAATTTGATTGATTAAATTGGTATTCTGACACCCCTCGGGGTATGTACTCGTGTTGGTATCCCAAATATTCAGATTGGCTACATAGACCCCTGGCTCGTCAAATGAAAAGGTTGCTGTTTGGCCGCTAATGGTAGAACCATCGCCAGTTTCCCACTGGTAGGCTGCCCCAAGTCCACCTCCTGGCTCAGAAAATTGACCGCTTCCTGTGAGTGTTATTTCCTCACCAACACAAACTTGAATGTAGCCGTCTTGATTTGGCTCTGGAAAAGCACTGTCAAGGACCGCAGATATGGTTTGACACTCCGATGGGGGTGTTTGACACGAAATATTAGCTTGCCAACCCGAATCGGATATGGAAGGGCTACTGGTAAAAACAATGGTCAAACAACCCGACGTGTTGGTTGTCGTTGCAGCCACAGTACCAGGGCTATTCGTCCCTGAAAATTCCCCAATTAATGTTGCTGGATCAGTCGCATCAGAGGCGTTGTAGATGCTCATGATGTCGGCATTGTTTTGAGTGCTAAATTCAGTAAAATCCAACTGAATCACTTGGCCTGCATTGTTGGGACAAATGGTAAAAGTAAAGTTTTCGTTATTGGCATAATTTCCAGGATTTGCTCCGTCAATTGGACCTCCAGAATCGTAGAAAATTCCATTACAAGTATTGACGGTGTCGTTAGACATAACGTACTCAGGAGTTTCAACACAAATAGGTACGGTATTGGGCTTAAATTGGGCTTGAAGTACAGCACTAACGTAATTGTCCACAACATCGGTTTGTCCTTCGGAAAACATGTACAAACAGGCGTCGTTGCCGTAGTCCATGTAACTCATGGTCAGTGCAAATTCTGAAGGATCGCAGGCTGGTACTGTACCAGGGTCCGGACAGCCATAATTCGGATCAGCAATATTCGGAGTATCTGCAATACCGTCGTCAGTAGTACAAGAACCTGAAAATGGGTGTTCTAGATTGAAAAAGTGCCCCAATTCGTGGGTAACTGTTCGACCAAGATCATAGGGTGCTCCAGGGACAATTCCGGAATCTGGGCAACCGGCGCCTGAACCAAAAGCTCCAAGATTCATAACTACAGATTGGCCGGCGTTGATATTTCCTCCAAGCGGAGAATATCCTAAAAGTCCGCCGCCAATGTCTTTAACCAAAAAGTTCATATACCCGCTCCAAGCAGGGTCGGAATCATTTCCATTACCAAAATCGTAACCAATGGTTACCGCTGGGCCACCCTCTACCAACTCGGGGTCGGTATCCTCGGGGTGGTTTTGTGTAGCAATGCAAAATTGAATATTGGCAGCTCCATGTACCACACCGGGGTAAAACCCGCTTGCTGTATTCCATAAATTTGCATCTGGATTGGTTGCTGTATAGTCGCCATTTAGAATGTCAATTTGATTTTGAGCTAAGGCCTCCAAACATGTTCTATCGGTTTCTAAACCGCTTGGAAAGTGTACCGCTACTGGGATTACGATGGGGTCCATAAAACTTTGTCTGTAATCGTGCTCCAAACTGTGTTGTACGGCTTCTCTAAATTTAGCTTGATTGATTTCCCATTGACGAGCAAATGCAGGATCTTGCATCTTTTCGGCCATGTGTGCCTCCATGCCACATTCACGATTTTGGGCAGAAACCAAAATACCAGAAGTCATCCATAGGGCAAATACTAGAGTTGTAATGTATCTCATAACTTGGTATTGTAATGTTGGGATTTAACAGTTATGAAATAGTTGGTGTTGTCAACCCTAAAGCGTTGAATTTCAGCAGAGTGAAATTGAAAATCATATTTCA
Source organism: uncultured Flavobacteriaceae bacterium (assembly GCA_913061125.1). Lineage (GTDB taxonomy): Bacteria > Bacteroidota > Bacteroidia > Flavobacteriales > Flavobacteriaceae > UBA3537. Next base: position 5,119 of record CAJXUB010000049.1, on the reverse strand, counting down.
GCGGGTTGAATATTGATGGGTCAAATGCCGCATCAGAATGCACTTGTTGTACAAAGGCATCAAACAAAGGTACTTCAGAAAGAAGCGGGCAGGGTTTTTGTTGTTTTGGATCTGAAATTTGTTCCACTATTACCCGATTCCTGAAAATCTCCTTTACAACAAGAATTCGCGATGGGCGATCTAAAATCTCTGACTCGAGTGATGCACCATACACTTCCTCAAGCATCTCCAACTCATCTGCGCTAAAATCAGAATAAACGTTGGAATTAAAAACAATAGGTTCAAGAGGTTTTGTGAAGCCTTTATTTTGACCATAAGAAGACAGGCAGAAAAAGGCAAATAAAACAATATTATAAAATACTATTTTCATAAAAGTTAAATTGGTTTGAAGCAAAAAAAATCATGACAAACATCAAGAGGATTTTGCTAAAAAAATTGGTTTAATTTTTCAAATTGGTTAATTATAACCGAGCAATAAATGTAACTATTTTTTTCTAATTTACTTTAAAATCTGTTAATAATCGAAAATTGAGAGTGCTAAAAAACGAAAATAATTATCTTTGTTCTTACAACAATTTTGACAACGATTTAGATAACAAACTCATGAAACTTAAAATTGACACAAACGACCTTGAGCAATTTGATCATATTGGTGACAATCATATTGGGACCTCTTTCGACACGCCCATGCGCGATGATGCCTTTGTGTTAAATGACAATGAAAAAATTGAAATCATTCGAGACGATGTAAAACACATCATGGAAACCTTGGGTTTAGATTTAAGCGATGACAGCTTAAAAGGTACGCCACAGCGGGTGGCTAAAATGTTTGTAAATGAAATATTTTCTGGCTTAAACCCTGAAAAAAAACCCAAAGCTTCAACCTTTGAAAACAAATACAATTATGGTGAAATGTTGGTCGAAAAAAACATAACACTTTATTCAACCTGCGAGCACCACCTGCTCCCTATCGTGGGAAAAGCACATGTGGCGTACATTTCCAATGGAACCGTTGTTGGACTTTCAAAAATGAATCGAATAGTGGATTATTTTGCCAAGCGTCCTCAAGTTCAAGAACGGCTAACGATTCAAATCGTTAAAGAATTGCAACGCATTTTAAACACTGAAGATGTGGCTTGTGTAATCGATGCCAAACATCTTTGCGTTAATTCAAGAGGAATCCGAGACATCGAAAGCAGCACAGTTACAAGCGAGTTTGGTGGACAATTTAAACAAAAAGACATTCGAACAGAATTTTTGAATTATTTGCAGTTGGATACCAAATTTTAATTTTTTTTTGACCACTAAATGACACAATTTTCCAATCAGGATATTTCGATTTACAACTCCCTATCCGGCAAGAAAGAGCCTTTCAAACCCATCGTTGAAGGTGCCATTGGCATGTACGTTTGTGGACCCACGGTTTACAGCAATGTCCACTTGGGTAATGTTCGAACATTCATGTCATTTGACATGATTTTTAGATACTTCAAACACCTAGGATACAAAGTAAGATATGTAAGAAACATTACCGACGCAGGACACTTGGAAAATGACGCGGATGAAGGCGAAGATCGTATTGCAAAAAAAGCACGAATAGAACAACTGGAACCCATGGAAGTTGTTCAAATGTACACTGTTGATTTTCATAATATTTTAAATACTTTCAATTTTTTACCCCCCAGCATAGAGCCAACCGCTACGGGCCACATTATAGAGCAAATTGAACACATAAAACAACTCATTGAAAAAGGGTTTGCCTATGAGGTGAATGGCTCGGTATATTTTGATGTATTGGAATATAACACAACTCATGACTATGGAGTTTTGAGTGGGCGAAACATCGAAGATTTGGTTCACAACACACGGGCGTTGGACGGACAGTCTGACAAGAAAAATCCGCAAGATTTTGCCCTATGGAAAAAAGCGGAACCACAACACATTATGCGTTGGCCCTCCCCATGGGGCGTTGGTTTCCCAGGCTGGCACTTGGAGTGTACTGCGATGAGTACCAAATATTTAGGTGAAAAATTTGATATTCACGGCGGTGGAATGGATCTGAAATTCCCCCACCACGAGTGTGAAATTGCACAAGCCAAAGCTTGCCATAATCACAACCCCGTAAACTATTGGATGCATGCCAACATGTTGACTCTCAATGGCCAAAAAATGGCAAAATCGACGGGAAATAATATTTTACCTGCCGAAATTTTGAGCGGTAAAACCGACAAACTCAGCAAGGGATTTTTGCCTTCCGTGGTACGCTTTTTTATGATGCAAGCACACTACCGTAGCGTGTTGGATTTTAGTAACGAAGCCTTGCTAGCCTCGGAAAAGGGCTATAAAAAATTAATGGATGCTGTAAAAACCTTACAATCTATTAACATCACAAAGCCATCCAACGAATTTGATGTGAGCTCTTGGAAACAACGCTGCTACGATGCCATGAATGATGATTTTAACACCCCCATCCTCGTTGCAGAATTGTTCAGTGCTGTGAAGTACATTAACCAAATCAAAGACGGTAAAAATTCCATTGATAAAGCCAATTTTGATATTCTTGAGCGCACAATGGATGATTTTATATTCGATGTTTTGGGGTTAAAAGCAGCTACCGATTCGCCATCAAGCGACAAGCTATCTGACGCCGTTCAAATTTTGATTAATTTGAGAAACGAGGCACGAGCACAAAAAAATTTCACGCTTTCCGATCAAATCAGAAATGAACTTTTAGCGGTTGGAATTCAACTGAAAGACGGCAAAGAAGGTACAAGTTTTTCAACAGATTAGAAGAACCGTATGAGCTGGTCGATATCAAAACCGTTTATTTTCTTAATTAAAGGTTACCAGGCCTTGATATCCCCGCTTTTCCCAGCCAAATGCCGCTTCCACCCGACCTGTTCACACTATTGTATTGAAGCCCTTCAAACGCACGGACTACTTAAAGGCGGGATACTGGGTATCAAACGCATATTCAGCTGCCATCCCTGGGGCGGTTCCGGGCATGACCCTGTTCCCAAAAAAGACAACCATTAGTTAATCATCAAAGGGTCACTTGTTCACATTCAATTCTTTATATTTACATCAAAATTAAACGCTATGGAATTTTTACAGATCGTTTGGGATCCGGCCTCCGATGGCATTCGCCTTTTTGGAAATTTCAAAATACACTACTACAGTTTGATGTGGATGGTGGCCTTTATTTTGGGATTTTATATCATGAAAAAAATCTACAAAAATGAAGATCAAGAGGAGTCCAAATTAGACAGTTTGTTTGTGTATTCTGTTTTGGGAATTATGATTGGTGCACGACTTGGGCATGTAATTTTTTACCAAACTGAATTGTTCCGAGACGATTTTTTAAGTGTATTTCTTCCCTTTAAATTTAGTGGTGGATTTGAATTTACGGGATTTCGTGGTTTAGCCAGTCACGGCGCTGCCATCGGAATGATTATAGCCATGTATTTATACAACAAAAAGGTTCTCAAAAAATCGGTTTTATGGATTTTGGATCGCATTGTCATTGCCTGTGCATCCGGTGCTATTTTTATCCGAGTTGGAAATTTTTTTAATTCAGAAATAATCGGGAAAGTGGCCAGCACAGACTTGCCATGGGCGGTGGTTTTCAAACAAGTAGATGGCCTTCCAAGACACCCCGGTCAACTGTACGAGGCGTTTGGGTATATTTTTGTTTTTATAATCTTATTTGTCTTGTATTGGAAGACCAAGAAAGCCCAACAAGAAGGATTTTTATTCGGATTGTTTTTGGTACTTCTAATGACTGTCCGAATTTTTGTTGAACAATTTAAAATTGCTCAAGTCGATGGTCGAGAGGACTGGATTTTAGGGTTGAACACGGGCCAATTCCTGAGCACTCCATTCATTTTGATTGGACTGTATTTTATGTTTTTTCATCGGCAGAAGAACGATTAACATTTTGGATATTGCATATAAAAAGCCACGTCATGACGTGGCTTTTTTTGAATTATTCTAAAACTAATTTACTTGGATTTTTTATCCAATCGCTTAAGTGTATCGTGCATGATTGGTGTTGCTATAAATACCGAAGAGTAAGTTCCAACAAGCACACCAACAATTAGTGCAAATAACAAACCTCTCAAGGAGTCAGCTCCAAAAACAAACATGGCCAAAAGTACTACTAAAGTGGTAAGAGAGGTGTTTAATGTACGGCTCAAGGTGCTGTTTAAAGCGCCGTTTACAATTTTGACAAAATCCCAGCTGGAGTGCTCATTAATGTATTCACGAATCCTATCAAATACAACCACAGTATCGTTTAGGGAGTACCCGATTACCGTTAGAATCGCAGCAATGAAAGCTTGGTCGATTTCCATGCTGAAGGGTAAAAATTTCCATGCAATAGAAAATATTCCTAAAACGATAAGGACATCGTGAAAAACGGCAGCTACGGCACCTAACGAAAATTGCCATTTTTTAAATCGCAGCAAAATGTAAAGGAACACCACAATTAGGGATCCTAAAATGGCCCATACCGACGACCGCTTGATGTCATCCGCAATGGTTGGACTTACTTTACCAGAATACATTTTTCCGACGTTATTTTCAGCATCGACAAATTGTTTGTAAGTGGTTCCGTCGGGTAAAAAGGGAACAAGGGCTCCATACAGTTTTTCTTGAACCTCGGCGTCAACCTCAGCAGAATTTTCGTCCACTTTATATTTTGTCGAAATTTTAAGTTGATTGGCGCTTCCAATGGTTTTGACCTCGGCGCTATTGAACACCTCATTCACAGCAGCTTTTACCTCTTCAGTGTTCATGTCCTGGGCAAATCGAACCGTGTAGGTTCGACCACCAACAAAATCAATTCCTTGGTCTAATCCAGTGGTGAATAAGGACACAAGACCTGCTGTGATGATGGTTGCTGAAATCACATAGGCCATTTTTCGTTTTTTGAGAAATTCGATTTTTATGGAACTAAACAACCCTTTGGTTAATTTGGTTGAGAACTGCAATTTTCCACCTCGGTTCAAATCCCAATCAATCAATAATCTGGAAATGAAAATGGCGGTAAACAAAGAAGTTATAATACCAATCAAAAGGGTGGTGGCAAAACCTTTGATGGGACCCGTTCCAAATGTGT
>CAJXUB010000048.1 GCA_913061125.1 uncultured Flavobacteriaceae bacterium | reverse complement strand
CCGATACAGAAATCCCTCATGCAACGCATAGCTAAAACCGTTGCCGCTGGGCCGTCCTTCTAGAGCACGAAGGTCGGTGTGGGCGTCAAAATTAATCGCATTCACTTTTGACTTTAAAGCCAATGCACACCCTTTGATGAGTCCATAGGCGTTGTTGTGACCGCCCCCAACAACAATCGGAATTTTTCCATTTTCTTTTATCAAATGGACTAACGCAGCCACTTTAGAATCTATAATTTTAACCGAATCTTGCAACGATTTAACACAAGATTTATCTTTTATTTTAGGGTCTAAAAGTTTAAAATCAAAATGTCCTAAAATAAGAATCCGCTTGGCCTTTGTGTATCGATTGGATTGAATATTAAGTAGCGTTTTCAGGACCGTATTCCAGGCATTTTTGGTACCCGATTTGCCGTGGTTGGCACGAACCCCGATGTCTTCTGAAATACCAAAAACAACAAACCTAGCCGTTGAATTTTGCAGCTGATCTGCAAGGGTTGTTTTAGAATTTGCAAAAGAAACCGTTTCAAAAAACGTAGTCTCACCCTCTCGTTTTTTAACCAGTGGTTGTGCTTTTTTCTTCGACAATATTTTGAAATATTCCACTTTAATTAATCTATCAGTACCCCATTAAGCATCACTTTTTCTATGGGATTATTGCCAAACTCATACGGAATTTGTTGGTAAGAATCCATAGGTTTTGTAACGATTAAATTGGCTTTTTTTCCAACAGCTATACTGCCGTATTTTTCAGAAACACCCATGGCATAAGCCCCATTTATTGTAGCTGCATTGATTGCTTCCTCAGGGGTCAATTTCATTTTTATACAAGCCAAACTTACGATGAAATTCATGTTTCCGCTTGGCGCAGATCCTGGGTTAAAATCGCTTGCCAATGCTACAGCAAGCCCCGCTTCGATAAGCGGTCTTGCAGGGGTGTAGGGTATTCCCAAGAAAAATGAACAGCCCGGCAAAGCAACAGGCATAGTTTCAGTGTTTTTTAGGGCATGAATATCGTCTTGAGTAAGTTTTTCCAAATGATCTACCGATAAGGCATTGTGCTTTATGCCAAGTGCTACACCCCCTAACGCATTAAATTGATTCACATGAATTTTCGGTTGTAAATTGTATCGTTTGGCCGCAGATAAAATCAGATTGGTGTCTTCCATGTCGAAATATCCTTTTTCACAAAACACATCCACAAAATCCGCCAAATTTTCTTCGTGAATTTTTGGAAGCATACTATTGATAATCAAATCAATATACTCAGATTTATTGGTTTTAAATTCCTCCGGAACAGCATGAGCTCCCAAAAATGTAGATTTAATTTTTTGGGGAGAACGACGTTTAATTTGTCTAATGACTCGAAGCATTTTCAACTCCGCATCCACCGAAAGACCATACCCCGATTTAATCTCCAAAGCACCCGTTCCCAACCGAACAAGTCGTTTAATTCGTTCCATGGACTGCTCGAAAAGGTCGTTTTCCGAAGTGTTTTGAAGCGCTTTTGCAGAATTTAATATACCACCACCACGCCGTGCAATTTCTTCATAACTCAATCCATTAATCCGGTCCACAAATTCCTGACTTCGATTTCCAGCATAAACCACATGCGAATGGCTGTCGCACCAACTTGGTAACACCAATCTGTTTTTAACATCAATGACATTATTTTCAGTTGAAGAGTTGAAGTCACTCATTGACCCAAAATTTGAGATACGATCGTCTTCAATCTCCAAAAAGGCATTGTCTATTTTTGGAAGGATTTTCATTGCCTCTCCAGCCACTTTTTTTTGACTCGTTGGCCGTACTTGAACCAGCTGTTTGATATTGATAAAAACCTGACGCATTGACTTAATTTAAGCTGCCAGTCATATCTTCGGGTTTAACCCAAGCATCGTATTCTTCGGCAGTAACATACCCCAAGTTGATGGCCTCTTCTCGAAGGGTTGTTCCATTTTTATGGGCTGTATTGGCAATTTCTGCCGCCTTGTAATAACCAATTTTGGTATTGAGAGCAGTAACCAACATTAAAGAATTATTGAGTAAATTTTTGATGATTTTATGATTGGGTTCGATTCCAGAAGCACAATGTTTTTCAAAACTTACACAAGCATCGCCCAGCAGTTGTGCCGATTGTAATAGATTGGCCGCCATCATGGGTTTAAAGACGTTCAACTCGTAGTGCCCTTGAGTGCCACCCACAGAAATAGCCACGTCGTTGCCCATCACTTGCGCGCAAACCATCGTTAGGGCCTCACATTGCGTAGGATTAACTTTTCCTGGCATAATTGAACTGCCAGGTTCGTTGGCTGGAATAATGATTTCACCAATTCCAGAGCGTGGACCAGAGGCCATCATTCGGATGTCGTTTGCTATTTTATTTAAAGAAACAGCCAGTTGTTTCAAAGCACCGTGCGACTCGACGATGGCGTCATGTGCAGCGAGAGCCTCAAATTTATTTTTGGCCGTTACAAAAGGCAATCCTGTAAATTCTGAAATGTATTGGGCCACCAAAACATCATACCCCTTTGGCGTATTTAGTCCAGTACCAACGGCAGTGCCGCCTAAGGCCAATTCCCCAAGGTGATCCAAGCTGTGTTGTAGGGCTTTTAGCCCATGATCCAATTGAGACACATAACCCGAAAATTCTTGACCCAAGGTGAGTGGTGTGGCGTCCATCAAGTGGGTTCGACCAATTTTTACAACGTCTTTAAATGCTTCAGATTTTCGATGAAGCGCATCACGAAGTTGTGTTACACCTGGAATGGTAACGTCCATAATTTTTTTATAACCTGCAATGTGCATCCCCGTTGGGAAAGTATCGTTCGAGGATTGCGATTTATTCACATCATCATTAGGTTGAATGGTTTTATCGCCCTGACCAATGGGTTGTCCGGCCAATTGGTGGGCGCGGTTGGCGATAACTTCATTGACATTCATATTGCTTTGGGTGCCAGAACCCGTTTGCCAAACGACCAATGGGAATTGGTCGTCGTGCTGACCGTCCAAAATTTCATCACAAACTTGAGCAATCAAATCTCGTTTTTCTATCGCCAAAACCCCCAATTCGTGATTGGCAAAAGCCGCCGCTTTTTTTAGATATGCAAAACCATAAACCACCTCAATGGGCATGGAGCCGGCAGGGCCGATTTTAAAATTGTTTCGAGAGCGTTCCGTTTGAGCACCCCAGAGCTTCTCGGCTGGCACTTGAACCTCGCCCATGGTGTCTTTTTCTATTCTGTACTTCATCACATTAATTCATGGTTACTACAAATTTAATCGTTTTTAGAGAAAAGCAGGACATTTTTGATGCAAATCGTTGTAAACTATTGAATAGCAGGGCCATACCCTTGGGTGTTAATAATTTTAAAACTTTCCATTGTAAAACATCAAATGTTGCTGTATATTTGTGCCAAACATTTAAGACCATCACATTATGTTCGAATTTGATCAATACCTTGGATTTTTAGCGTTTATGACCATCCTTACCATCGGATTTTGGTTGATGATATTTTTATTAACCTTTGCCATTCCCTATTGGTTGTTTGGTTCGGTCATTGAAAATTTTAAAGAAAAACGTGCCGCCAAAAAAGCCGCCAAACTCGAATCATAAAAAAATATTATAACAACATTCTAAAAACCAAGCCATCTGGCTTGGTTTTTTTTAGTCTAAAATTTTAAAAATCTCTTCTGTTGGTCGGCCAATGACCGCTTTGTTACCGTACACCACAATGGGGCGTTCAATCAATTTTGGGTGCTCCACCATGGCTTGAATCAGCTCGGTGTCAGATAGGGTTTTTGCCTTAAAATTCGATTTCCAAAGGGCTTCATTTTGCCGTACCAATTTGATAGGAGGTAGGCCAAGTTTTTGTATAATTTGCTCCAGTTTTTGAACCGTTAGCGGGTTGTCTAAATATTTTATAATTTCAAAATCGTATCCGTTTTCCTCAAGGGCTTTAACCCCCAAACGGGATTTTTGACATCGGGGGTTGTGGTATATGGTAATCATAATGTTTGCGGTGTATCGTCATTTTGGCCCATCATCATCAGATAGGATTTTAAAAAAGGCATCAGGTCGCCGTTCATCACAGCGTCCACGTTTCCAGTTTCGTGAGCTGTTCGTACGTCTTTGACCAGTTTGTAGGGGTGCATCACGTAGTTTCGGATTTGACTGCCCCATTCAATTTTCATTTTCCCTGCTTCGATATCGTCACGTTGGGCCATTTGTTTTTTGAGTTCGATTTCGTACAGTTGCGATTTAAGCATTTGCAGCGCCCTGGCGCGGTTGTCGTGCTGGGATCGCGTTTCCGAACACGAAATTTGAATCCCACTGGGTTTGTGAGTCAATTGAACTTTGGTTTCAACTTTATTAACATTTTGGCCTCCAGCCCCGCTGGAACGTGCGGTGGTAATTTCAATATCGGCAGGGTTAACCTCAATTTCTATAGTATCGTCCACCAGCGGATAAACATAAACGGATGCAAAACTCGTATGGCGTTTGGCATTGCTATCAAAAGGAGAAATTCGAACCAACCGATGAACGCCATTTTCGCCTTTAAGCCATCCAAAGGCGTAGTCGCCCTCAATCTGTAGAGTCACGGTTTTGATGCCCGCCACATCGCCATCCTGAAGGTTGAGTTCTTTAATCTTGAAACCATTTTTTTCGGCATACATGACATACATCCGCATCAGCATGCTGGCCCAATCGCAACTTTCTGTACCGCCAGCTCCGGCCGTAATTTGAAGCACTGCACTGAGTCCATCCCCTTCTTCGGAAAGCATGTTTTTAAATTCTAAATCTTCGAGGTGTTGAGCCGCATTCTGATACAATTCGTTCACCTCGTTGGCCTCGGCTTCGCCATCTTTAAAAAAATCGAAAAGCACCTCCAGATCGTCCAGCATGTGTTGCGCTTTTTCGAAATCGTTAATCCACTTTTTGTTGATTCGAATGGCGGTCATAACCGTTTCAGCAGCTTTATGATCGTTCCAAAAATCGGGGGCATACGATTTTTCTTCATCATTTTGAAGGGTGATGCGTTTGGCATCTAAGTCAAAGATACCTCCTTAACGCGCCCAGGCGTTCCAAAAGATCTTTAATTTGATCGTGTGTGGTCATGCAATTGTTTTGAATTGCAAAAATATGATTTATGCTGCAGAATGAAAATTATATGTAGATTTACGTTTAAAATTTTTTGACATGTGGATTGATTTACGAAGTGATACGGTAACAAAACCAACCCCAGCAATGATGGAAGCCATGCTTAGCGCCCCGTTGGGCGACGATGTGTACGGTGAAGACCCTACTGTAAATGCGCTCCAGAACCGCCTAACCAAAATGTTTGGTATGGACCAAGCCCTATTTTTCCCAACGGGAACCATGGCCAATCAGGCCGCTATAAAATTGCATACTCAACCTGGGGAGCAAGTGATTTGCGATAAGTACGCTCACATTTATAATTACGAAGGCGGCGGCGCTTCATTCAACAGTGGCGTATCGTGTAAATTAATCGATGGTCATCGTGGCATGATAACGGCGCAACAGGTTGAGACGGCCATTAACCCTCCTGATTTTTACCACAGTCCTTTGACATCGTTGGTGGCTTTGGAAAACACCACAAACAAAGGTGGAGGTGCGTGTTGGGATTTTGAAGAAATGAAAGCCATCAAATCGGTATGCGATAAGCACAATTTGGGACTTCACTTGGATGGCGCTCGATTGTGGAATGCTCTGGAGGTGGGCGGCGCAACCTCTCTGCAATACGGGCAAATATTTGATACCATTTCAGTGTGTTTGAGTAAAGGATTGGGGTGCCCTATAGGTTCAGTATTACTGGGTCGAAAAGCGCTGATGAAAAATGCGTTACGCGTTCGAAAAATGTTGGGGGGTGGCATGCGTCAAGTGGGGGTTTTGGCTGCTGCTGGATTGTATGCGTTAGATCACCACAGAGACCGATTGAGCATCGATCATGCTAAAGCCCAAGACCTTGGACGAGTGCTTCAAAATATGGATAATGTGGCTGAAGTACAACCCATTGAAACCAATATTGTTATTTTCGAATTGACATCAAACACCGATGCCAATTCTTATGTAGAATACTTAAAATCCAATCAAATTTTAATCAGTGACATGGGCGGTGGAAAATTGCGTTTAGTGACGCATTTGGACTATACGGATGCCATGCACAAAAAAGTTCTTGAAATTTTACAGAATTCTTTTTAAAAATCCTATTTTTACACATCCTAAATCTAAAATCATGAAAAATCTACTTCAACTCCTATTCGTTTCATTTTTTATTCTTTCTTGTAAAAAAGACTCAAAAACTACCATGTCCGATTCATTTCAACCTCCCCTTGCACCACAAAATCAAAAAAAATTATCCTCTAATGACGATGTAAGAATTGATGAATTTTATTGGCTAAATGATAGAGAAAATAAAGATGTTATTGATTATCTCAATAAAGAAAATGACTATTACAATGGGGTAACAGCGCATACCAACGATTTTCAAACGGATTTATTTGAGGAAATGAAATCCAGAATTAAGGAAGATGACAGCTCCGTGCCCTACAAATATAACGGCTATTGGTACATCACACGTTATGAAAAAGGGAAAGATTATCCCATTTACACCCGAAAAAAGGAATCGTTGGATGCTGATGAAGAATTGTTATTTGATTGCAATGAAATGGCCAAAGGACATTCCTATTTTAGGTTGTCGGGGCTTAATGTCAGTCCGGATAACAACCTGGTTTCCTATGGAGTGGACACCGTTGGACGCCGTCAATACACCCTTCATGTCAAAGATTTAAAAACCAACACTGTTTTCCCAGACAAAGTTTCAAATACGACGGGCGGTAGCACTTGGGCCAACGACAACAACACGTTATTTTATACCCTAAAAAATGAAACGACGCTGCGTTCTGAAGCGATTTATAAACATAAACTTGGGACCGATTCCAAAGATGATGTTTTAGTTTTTGAAGAGAAAGATGACACTTTTAGTGTTGGAGTTTATAAAACCAAATCCAAAAAATTCTTGGTGATTTCCAGCTACAGCACATTGACTACTGAATTTCAAATTTTAAAAGCCGATACACCCGACGGCAAATTTAAAATATTTCAACCTCGAACAAGAGGATTGGAGTATTCAATTTACCACTATGGATCATCTTTTTATGTGCTTTCTAATGCGGATGGCGCTCAAAACTTTAAATTGTCAAAAACCTCAGAAAATAAAACTGAAAGACAATTTTGGAAAGATGTCATTCCGCATCGAGACGATGTGCTGTTGGAGGGGATTGATATTTTTAAAGAGTTTTTGGTGGTTTCCGAAAGACACAATGGCTTAAATCAGATCAAAATTGAACGGTGGAACGGAAAAGACAGTTACTATTTACCATTCAACAGTGAAACGTACACGGCCTACACTTCCACCAATATTGATTTTGACACGTCCACGTTGCGCTACAGTTATCAATCCATGACCACGCCATCGTCAGTGATTGATTTTAATATGGCTACAAAAGAAAAAACCGTTAAAAAGGAACAAGAGGTTTTGGGTGGAAAATTCAACAAAGAACATTACACTTCGGAACGAATATGGGCTACTGCAACGGATGGAACTAAAATTCCTATTTCGTTGGTTAAACACAAAAATACTCCAAAAAGTGCCAAAACCCCGCTCTTGTTGTATGCCTACGGCTCTTATGGTTACTCGTTGGACCCTTATTTTTCGACCACTCGGTTGAGTCTTTTGGACCGCGGTTTTGTCTATGCCATTGCTCACGTGCGAGGCGGACAATACATGGGGCGCCAATGGTACGAGGATGGAAAATTATTAAAGAAAAAAAATACATTTACCGATTTTATTGATTGTTCAAAACACCTTATCGCAGAGGGTTACACCTCTGCCGACCACCACTATGCCATGGGGGGTAGCGCTGGGGGGTTACTCATGGGGGCTGTTGTCAATATGGCACCGGAACTCTACAACGGCGTTGTTGCTGCTGTCCCTTTTGTGGATGTCGTTACGACCATGTTGGATGACAGCATTCCACTTACAACCGGAGAATACGACGAGTGGGGAAATCCCAACGACAAAACGTATTACGATTACATGAAATCATATTCGCCCTACGATAATGTTTCCAATCAAAAATATCCTAATATGCTTGTAACTGCAGGGTTGCACGACTCTCAGGTGCAGTATTGGGAACCTGCAAAATGGGTCGCCCGCTTGCGTCTTCAATCTAAAAATACGTCTCAATTGTTATTAAAAACCAATATGGAAGCAGGTCATAGTGGGGCCTCTGGTCGTTTTGAATCCATCAAGGAAACTGCCTCCGAATATGCTTTTTTATTGGATTTGGAATCCATTTCAGAATAACTTGAGTTGAATGGTATTCGAAAAAATGCTTATTTTTGTGGTGCAAACCAAAGGGATGCACGACACAGCCAACATATGATTTACAACAACCTTCTTGAATTAATTGGAAACACGCCCATAGTAAAGCTCAACCGTATTACTGAATCCTTTACGGGAACTTATTTGGCTAAACTTGAAGCTTTCAACCCAGGTCAATCGGCCAAAGATCGCATTGCGTTGCACATCATTGAAGAAGCCGAACGCAAAGGTTTTTTGAAACCAGGCGATACCATTATTGAAACCACTTCTGGAAATACAGGATTTAGCATCGCCATGGTTAGCATCATTAAAGGATACGATTGTATTTTGGCGGTCAGTTCAAAATCTTCCATGGATAAAATTGATATGCTAAGGAGTATGGGTGCGAAAGTCTATGTTTGTCCAGCTCATGTTAAAGCAGACGATCCAAGGTCGTACTACGAAGTAGCAAAACGTCTTCATAAA
>CAJXUB010000047.1 GCA_913061125.1 uncultured Flavobacteriaceae bacterium | reverse complement strand
ATAAAATCCCGTTAAAAGTTAAAGCCAACTTGCGCGTAGGATCTTTGCGGTCCGATTTGGTCGCATTTAAAGGCCTAAAACACCCCTTTGAAATACGATTTTAAAACCCCATAAAAACTAAACCCATGACACAAATCACAACTAAAAAATTACTTGAAGCCCTAGAAGAAAAATACAATTCTATCGGTCAAAACAAAGACGTCCATTTAGAGGGTTTGTTGCACAGCAAAACCATGAATTATTGGGATTATATTCATACCGATGCTCTGTTGAATTTACAAATCCAACGGACCAATTTGCCCGATGAAATGGTTTTTATTGGCTACCACCAAATTAATGAACTGATTTTTAAAATGATTCTTTGGGAGTTGGAACAAGTGGCCCAAGCTGAGATTTTAGAGGTTGATTTTTTTGCCGATAAACTCATGCGAGTGAGTCGTTATTTTGACATGCTGACGTCCTCGTTTAACATCATGAAAGAGGGGATGGATGTGAAACAATACAATAAATTCCGACATACGCTCACCCCAGGCAGTGGTTTTCAAAGTGCGCAATACAGAAAAATCGAATTTGCATCTACGGAGTTGATTAATTTAATTGATGCTCGCTTCCGAGAAACAATCGACCGCAACACCCCCTTTGAGCATGCTCTGGAGCATCTGTACTGGCAGGCCGCAGGAAAAGATTACAAAACAGGAAAAAAATCAATTTTATTAAAAGATTTTGAAGATCGTTATAAGGAAGAATTCATCACTTTTATGAAAGTCTATAACACCAAAAATCTGTGGTCGCGCTTTAAAGAGCTTTCTGAAGAGGCGCAATCCAATCCGACTTTAATTGATGCCATGAGGCACTACGATTACACCGTCAACATCACTTGGGTTTTGGCTCATTTTAATGCGGCCAAACATTACATTTTATCTTCATCTGGCGATGGGGAAGCCACTGGGGGCAGCGACTGGCAAAAATATATGCACCCGAAGTACCAAAAAAGAATTTTTTTTCCTGAACTTTGGACTGCAAAAGAAATTGAAAATTGGGGGAAAAACTTAGACTAGTGCAAAGACCAAATCAACGCCACTTCAATACTGTAATACAAACCCTACTCGTTTTGGGAATGGTGTTTTTGATTTTTCAATGTTCAAATACAAAGCAAGCTCCCACCAAAATTCAAGAAGCACCAGAAGACATCAAATTTGGCTACAATTTTAACAATTTTCACGTCATTCAAGACACCATCAAAAGTGGTGAAAGTTTTGGAGAAATTCTGTCTCGATATAACGTTGATTATTCAAAGATTTACAACATCGTAAATTCCACTAAAGACACTTTTGATATTCGTCAACTGCGTGCCGGTAAACCCTACACGCTGTTGTGCAGCAAAGATGAAACTCACGAACCGTTGAGTTTTATTTATCAACCCAATAACATTGAATTTGTGGTTTTGGAATTTTGCGATTCTATTGTAGCATACAAGGAAAGAAAACCCATAACCATTGTTGAAAAAGAAGCGTACGGCACTATAGAAAACACTCTTTCCGAAACGATGGAAGAGCAGGGCCTTCCGATTCAACTTATTTACGATATGTCTGATGATATTTATGCCTGGACCATCGATTTTTTCAGATTACAAAAAGGGGATAATTTTAAGGTTATCTACAAACAACGCTATGTTGAGGATAGTATTTATGCAGGAATTGAAAGCATCGATGCTGCCTTTTTTGAGCATAAAGGAGAACCTATTTATGCGTTTAATTTTCTAACACCAGACTCCAAAAACAGCACCGATTATTATGACAACAACGGCAAAAGTCTTCGTAAGGCCTTTCTAAAAAGCCCTGTAAAATTCAGTCGTATTTCCTCGCGTTATAATTTGAATCGTCGGATAGCACTTTATGGAAACAGAGTCCGTCCACACAAGGGAACAGATTTTGCTGCGCCTGTAGGAACGCCTATTTTGGCTACAGCTAGTGGGACGGTGGTGGAATCGACACGCCGCGGTGGGAATGGGAAATATGTCAAAATACGCCACAACGCCACCTATTCCACTCAATACTTGCACATGAGTAAGCGGTTGGTCAAAGTAGGGGACTATGTTAAACAAGGGGATGTCATAGGAAAAGTTGGAATGACAGGAAACACAAGTGGTCCGCATGTTTGCTATCGATTTTGGAAGAATGGCCGACAGGTTGATCCGTTCCGTCAAAAGCTCCCCGATGCAAAAGCACTTCCCGACCAATATAAATCCGATTTTCTTGAGTATATTGCACCCTTAAAACAGCGCTTAGATTCCATTAACTAACCCTTTTAACACACCATGAGTTTACATTCAAAAAACCCAACCACTACCGAAACTTGGACCAAACTTCAAAATCATTTCATTGATATTAAGTCCGAGCACATGATGTCTTGGTTTAATGAAAACCCAAATCGCGCCCAAGAAATGTCCATCCAATGGGAAGATTTTTATGTTGATTTTTCAAAAAATAGAATAACCAGCGAAACGCTGAAACTGCTAAAGGATTTGGCCGAAGAAGTTCAATTGAAGGAGGCAATTTCAAAATATTTTGGAGGAGATATCATCAATCAAACAGAGGGCAGGGCAGTTCTACATACGGCACTTCGTGTGCCAGAACATCAAGACGTGTTTTTTGATGGGAAAAATATAACCCCTGATATTTTCGAGGTTAAACAAAAAATACAACAGTTTTGCAACGAGGTAATAAGTGGACAGAAAAAGGGGTTTTCGGGAAAGGCATTTACGGATGTGGTGAATATTGGAATAGGGGGTTCGGATTTGGGGCCAGCTATGGTGGTTGAGGCCCTTTCCTTCTATAAAAACCATCTTAACCTACACTTTGTGAGTAATGTTGACGGAGATCATGTTAACGAAGTTTTAAAAAAATTAAATCCAGAAACCACGCTTTTTGTTGTAGTATCCAAAACGTTTACTACACAAGAAACCTTATCCAACGCGACCACTGTAAAACAATGGTTTTTGACCCACGCCTGTGAAGATGATATTGCAAAACAATTTGTAGCAGTTTCGACCAACACTGCCAAGGTTTTAGAGTTTGGAATAGATGCCAAGAATATTTTTCCGATGTGGGATTGGGTTGGAGGTCGATTTTCATTGTGGAGTGCCGTAGGATTAAGCATCAGCTTGGCTGTGGGATTTGACCATTTTGACGCCCTGTTGAAAGGGGCTTATAAAATGGATGTTCATTTTAAAAATGAAAAATTAGAACAAAACATCCCAGTCATCTTAGCGATGATTAGCATCTGGTACAACAATTTTTTCAAAGCAGAGAGTGAGGCCATCATTCCATACACCCAGTATTTAAATCAATTTGCGACGTATTTGCAACAAGCCATCATGGAAAGCAATGGGAAGGGTATAGATCGAAGCGGTGCCAAGGTAAATTATCAAACGGGGAATTTGATATGGGGCGAGCCAGGAACCAATGCTCAGCACGCTTTTTTTCAATTGATTCACCAAGGGACTAAATTGATTCCTGCTGATTTTATTGGTTTTGCAAAATCATTACACGGCAATCAAGATCATCAAGATAAACTGATGTCCAATTTTTTTGCACAAACAGAGGCGTTACTCAATGGAAAATCTGAAACTGTTTTACGCTCAGAGCATACGCCAGAGCGCATAATTCCTTTTAAAATATTTGAAGGGAATCGTCCTACCAATACCATTTTTATAGACAAACTGACCCCTGAAAGTTTAGGGAAGCTCATCGCGATGTATGAGCATAAAATTTTTGTTCAAGGTGTGATTTGGAATATTTTTAGCTACGATCAGTTCGGTGTAGAACTGGGGAAGCAACTGGCCGGTAAAATCCTCGAAGAATTTTCACAATCCGGTTCTGAAAACCACGACCCTTCCACAACAAATCTCATCGCATACTACAAGTCTAAACGATAGATTTTTGTCAACCTCAGCTAAAAGTTTAGAAGACGTAAGATTTGGTTTAATTTTTTGTTAAAACTAATTGAGCAATTAAGGGGGAATGTTATCAATTTGTCAATAATGCTGTGTCGTTTGAATTTATAATATAAATTATTTGTATTTTTGCACCATCAAAATATATTATCATTAAACAAAACAAAATGAGAAAAATTTTATTTTTAGCAGTCGGATTGTTGCTTAGTGCAGCACCCGCATTTGCGCAAAGTGTTGTTACAGGTACTGTAATGGATGCTGAGCTAAACGCACCACTTTCTGGAGCTAACGTTGTTGAGGCCGGAACTTCTAACGGAACAATGACCGATTTCGATGGTAAGTTTTCTATTGAAACAACTGCTGCAAGCGGATCAATTGTCATTTCCTATGTAGGGTACAAGTCAATGACTGTAGCTTTTGATGGTTCCACGGATTTGGGGAGTCTTACTTTAGAAGCTGACAATTCATTAGCTGAAATCGTAATTGTAGGTTCTGGAGTTATTGATTTGGCTGAAGACAGAAAGACGCCTGTTGCGGTGTCAACAATTACTGCAGCTCAAATTCAATCTCGTGCCGTTGGTAACGTTGAATTTGCTGAGGCCTTCAAAAACACCCCCTCGATTTATGTATCTAACCAAGCAGGTGGATTTGGAGACGGTCAAGTATTTACACGTGGTTTTTCACAATCCAACACCGCCTTCCTTCTAAATGGTCAGCCGATAAACGGAATGGAAGATGGTAGAATGTACTGGTCTAACTGGTCGGGGATGTCAGATGTTGCCAATGCCGTTCAGGTTCAAAGAGGTCTTGGTTCTTCTAAATTAGCCATTTCATCTGTTGGTGGTACGGTAAACATCGTGTCCAAAACAACCAACAAAACGGAAGGTGGATTTGTACGTTTCCTGACAGGTAACGACAGCTACTTTAAAACAACAGCATCTTACGACTCTGGAATTAATGAAAAAGGATGGGCTTTTTCTGTAATGTTAGATCACTGGCAAGCACACAGAAAGTATGCTGTGGGTACAGCTGGACAAGGACAGAACTACTTTTTCTCTGTTGGATATAAAGCCAGCGAAAGAAGTACATTCAATTTCTTGTTGACAGGTGCACCACAGTGGCACGATCAAAATTTCTCAAAAAGCTTAGATACTTACGAAACTTACGGAAACAAAAACAACGCCAACAGTGGTTTCTATCGCGGAGAGCGTTTTTCTGAAAGACGTAATTACTACCACAAACCAATTGCCAACTTAAACTGGGATTTCAATATTAATGACAGCATGGACCTATCTACTGTACTTTACGCCTCTTGGGGTCGTGGTGGTGGAACAGGCGGCTGGGGCCGTGGTCGTGTTCGTTATGGCGACGAGGAAGCGTTTGACAACCCTTATGCAGATGCCAACGAAATTGATTTTGATGCCATCGAAGCACAAAACATAGCCAACGCTGACGCCAACGGTAATGGTAACTTTGGAGATTCTTACTTGAGAAGAGCTTCTGTAAATAACCACAACTGGTACGGAATCGTATCCAACCTAAATATCGACAACGGCGGACCGTTCACTTTCAATGTTGGTTTCGACGGAAGAACATATACCGGTGATCACTTCAGACAATTTGTAGATTACTTCGGCTTGAACGGATATGCTGACACTTACGGTACAACCCGTCCAGACGATTATGTTGTTACTGGAGACTACGATGCAGACCCATGGAAAGCACTCTTTGATTTTGCAGATGAAGGTCAGCGTATCGCTTACGATTATTCAGAAACAATTAACTACATCGGTGGTTTCGCTCAAACAGAATACGCTGTTGATAATTTCTCTGCCTTCTTGCAAGGTGCACTTTCAACGCAGTCTTACCAAAGAATGGGTGGCGCTGTATGGTCTGGTGCAGGCGAATCTGAAAAAGTCAACAAAACAGGATACAATCTGAAAGGTGGATTAGGATATACCAGTAACGATGGCAAGCATAAAGTGTTTGGTAACGCTGGAATTTACTCCAGACAACCCTTCTTAGACAACATTTTTGATAACGTACGATCTAGCAACGATTTGGTAAACAACGGAGATGTTGAAAACGAAGAAATCATTGGATTTGAAGCCGGTTACCGTTTCCAAAACGATGTGATTCGCTTCAGCTTAGACGCGTACAGTACGGAATGGGGTAACCGTTACCTCTCTTTCTTTGGAGGTGAAAACGCCAACGAAGAAGATTTGTTCTACAACTTTAATGATGTGACTCAAATCCACACCGGTATCGAATTTGATTTACAGTACCGTCCAATGGGGGCTCGTGCTTTAGCACTAAACGTTTTTGGTTCTTTCGGTAACTGGGAATATAAAGATTCCACTCCATACAGATTAATCAATGGTGACACCAACGCTATCGAACAAGAAGGAGATTTAGACCTAACCTCAGTTAAAGTCGGTCAAGCGCCTCAATCCTCTTTTGGAGTTGGTATCGATTGGGATGCAAACGACAACTTGTCGCTCTACACCACATTCAACTACTTCGGTGATTTCTACGGATTTGTTGACGTAGAAGATGTGATTCAAGCTGGTGTTGATGGTGTAGCTTACGAAGCAGAGCAACTAAACAGCTATGGTATTTTGGATCTTGGGCTATCTTACAACTTTATGTTGGGAGGTAAGGATGTTGTATTTAGAGCAAACGTTTACAATGCTTTAGATCGGGACTACATCAACCAAAAAGATGCCTATGGTTACTTTAAAGGAAATGGAACAACATGGAACGCGAGCTTCCAATACAGATTCTAATCCTTTAGAACAATAAAATTAAACCCTCACCTAGCGGTGGGGGTTTTTTTGTGCTTAAAAATCTTTACATTTGTTGAAGAAATAAATCACACACCATGATAAAAACTGTACATTCCTATTGGGCCTATCTTGTTCTAGCCGTCTTACTATTAGCTGTAATTAAAGCCATAAGCGGTCTAATCTCAAAACAAGAATACGACCCCAAAACATTCCGCTTAGCATTGTTTACATTGATTGTTTCGCACATTCAATTGCTCATAGGATTAGTCTTATATTTCACATCCGAACGGTTTTCGCTATGGTCCGATTTGGGCGTTGGGGACGTCATGAAAACTGCCATTCATCGGCTGTACTTGG
Source organism: uncultured Flavobacteriaceae bacterium (assembly GCA_913061125.1). Lineage (GTDB taxonomy): Bacteria > Bacteroidota > Bacteroidia > Flavobacteriales > Flavobacteriaceae > UBA3537. The sequence continues at coordinate 2,739 of CAJXUB010000047.1, read as the reverse complement.
TGGAGCATCCCACCATCAATATTTTAGCAGTGGCACTAATTACTGTGGGCTATTCCAAACATAAAAAGAAACGATTGTCCGCTCCAAAATATAAAACGCTGGCCGTTTTTTACACAATTGCTTTGGGGCTTATTTTGTCCAGAATTCCCTGGAACGTTTGGCCCAACTAATAGTGGGATTAGTTAGCTTCCTTAATCACGTGGACGTATACAGGGAAGTGGTCGCTGTACCCATTGGTAAATCCACCCCAGGAGAAACTTCGGAAAGGGTATCCTTTAAATTGGCCTTTTTTGGTGATTAAAAATTGAGCATTAAAAATTCCCGCTTTAAAAAAGCGGTAGGACGAATAATCATCCTCAAGAAGAGGTTGACTCACGATAATTTGGTCGAATAAACTCCAAGAATCTCGATAGGCGTTTGACCCCAATCCTTTCTTAAAAAATCCTTCCATTGGGTTGTACAGTCCTTTAAATCCAACCCGTTTTTTGTCTCCTTTAGTTTTCAAAACCTTTTTTAAACTGTTGTTGTTTGGGTTGTCATTTAAATCGCCCATAGTAAAAATTTTGGCATAAGGATTGTCCGATAGAAGCGAGTCAATAAGACGTCGGTTGAGTGCTGCAGCGGCCTCCCGTTTGGAGCGGCTGCGAGCTTCTCCACCGCTTCGCGAGGGCCAATGATTTACAATAACATGGATTAAATCGCCATCCAAATAGCCGCTCACCAAAAGCTGGTCTCTGGTGTAGTCGCGGTCGCCATCGCCATCTCTGAGTTTCAACTCGTGAGAACTTGAACTCAGGGGTTTGAATAGTGCTTTTTGATACATCAAGGCCACATCGATACCGCGTTCGTCAGGCGATTCATAATGAATGATGCCGTAGTTTTTTGATACTAATGCGGGGTCGTTGGCCAAATCCTCGATAACAGCGCGGTTTTCAACTTCGGATAGACCAATTACAGCAGGAGAATTTTTGGATGTTTTTGCCCCAATTTTAGAAATGACATCCGCCATATTTTTGACCTTTTGAAGATAAACCTCCCCACGCCCCGATTTTAACTCCATAATAGGACTTGCTTCATCGTATTTGTTGGGGTCGTTAATGGTGTCAAATAAATTTTCAACATTATAAAATGCAATAGTGTGTACTTTGAATTGGCGTTTATTTTGGGCTTCAACTTCAGATGTAAAAGCCAGAAAAAGGCACAAGATGTTTAATGTAATGGGTCTTATATTGGTACAAAACAGAGGTGTCATATAACTATTTTTTAATAGTTCAAAAGTATTAAATTTAAAATAAGAAGTGTATTTTTGTTTAAACATCCCCAGCAAAATTAGTCATTTATGAAAAAACATATTTTAAGTTTTTGTTTTATTTGTTTTGGTGTAATGTTTAGCCATGCACAGCAAACGGCCATTCAAGGCACAGTAAAGGACACTCAGACCTTACTGCCTCTGAGTGAGGTTTTGGTTCGATTGGAGGGAACGCCCTTAAGCGCTCTGACAAATACTGACGGGACGTTTCAATTTAAGCTAAATGTACCACTTGGTGAGCAAATGTTGTCAATATCAAAAGACGGCTATCTGAATGCACGCTATCCGATTACAACAAAAGAAGGTGAAGTTTTAGTGCTTTCGGACATTCTTATTCAAGTGGATGATTCTGATAATGACTTGTTTACCATCACCCTCACAGACGACGAACTCAATGACGATACTAGTGGTGCGGATAACATTTCAGGACTCTTGTCCGCCTCTCAAGATATTTTTCAACGGGCAGCTGCTTTTGAGTTCAGCGCCTCATTTTTTAGAGTACGAGGATTGAATTCAGAAAATGGAAACGTTTTAATGAACGGCATTGAAATGAACAAAATGTTTGATGGCCGACCACAATGGAGCAATTGGGGTGGCCTTAATGACGTGTTAAGAGGACAGGAACTCAGCATGGGCTTGGCACCTTCTAGTTACAATTTTGGCGGTCTTTTGGGTTCAACTAACATCAATTTAAGAGCTTCGAGCTACAGAGCTGGTGGTCGCATTACCTACTCTTCTTCCAACAGAAGTTACTCCAATCGACTTATGGCGACTTATGCCTCAGGTCAATTAGACGGCGGATGGTCCTATGCCTTTTCAATCGGAAGACGATGGGGAGACGAAGGATTTCAGGATGGGACATTCTATGATGCCAATTCATTTTTTGCCTCCATTGAAAAGAAAATTAACGACAAGCACAGTTTAAATCTTGTAGGATTTTACACCCCCAACAGACGAGGAAAATCGTCTCCCAACACTCAAGAAGTTTTTGATCTAAAAGGGATTACTTACAACGAATATTGGGGATGGCACGATGGCGAAAAGCGAAATTCAAGGATACGTCGCATAGCCGAACCTGTCCTTATGTTAAACCACTACTGGGACCTATCTGACCGCACAACTTTAAACACCAACGTGGCCTATCAATTCGGAGAACTTGGAAACAGTCGTTTAGATTACGCAGGCGGTGCCAATCCAAGTCCTGCCTATTATCAGGGTTTACCAAGCTATTATTTAGCCGACAACGATGGTCCTGATTATGCTGGGGCCTACCTCTCAGAGCAGTCGTTTAGAAATGGTGGGCAGGTGGATTGGAATCGTATTTATGACGCCAATTTAACCAACAACATCAATGGCAATTATGCGGCCTATATCTTGTATGAAGACCGAAGCGATGACCAACAATTTACGGCCAATACTATTTTAGAATC
>CAJXUB010000046.1 GCA_913061125.1 uncultured Flavobacteriaceae bacterium | reverse complement strand
GTTCGAGAATACTGAATTTAAAGTTGCTGATCTTCACTACTTTTCTCCGTCGAATATCTACGATGTTGTTGTCCTAAACGAAGCCTTTTACTACATCAATCAAAAATTAAAACACGATGTTTTAGATCGAATCTTATCGGGGCTAAAAAAAGATGGGGTTTTGGTAGTGTCCATGTTTAAGGAAGGGGGCGGTTGTTGGACATTTTTTGACCACAATAAATTGAAACCTTTGGAATTTATTACCATTAATTCTTCCCAAACCGATCGGTATTGGAAAATTGGTGTTTTTAGAAAAATTTCTGAATGATAATTAGTTTGTTTCGGACGATTTAATCCCAAATTCGGTCCAAGTCTTTTTTTGGGCTTTAACCTGGCGACGGATTTCTAAATTGCGCTCCAACGATTCCTTGGTTTTATATCCCCTTGGGTGGTCCAAATGCAAGCAAATGGCTTGGTGTCGGAGCTGCTTGGACTGAAGGCCAAAGTTAAACAAACGCTCTCCAAGTTCTCTGTCGGGGCCACCATATTGCATACGTTCGTCGTAACCATTGATGGCCAATAAATCCGATTTCCAGGCCGATGAATTGCAGTTATTAAAGGTGGCTCCTGTTGGAGTAATAACATCCAAAAGTTTTGATAATTGAGGGCCAGCCGAAATTTTCAGGGCTTGTTTGAATCCCAGTTTATCTTGTTTTTTAAGCCAAGATGTATCAAAACACGCTGCACTCGCTATGTCATTTAACGCTATTTTCTGACTTAAATCCATGTTCAATTTACAATAGCCCCCCGATAAAAAATAACCTTGTTCGGCATGCTTGGCGTGAACGGCCACAAAATCATTTCTAGGAATGCAATCGCCATCTGTAAAAAGAATATAATCGTAATTGCTTTTTGTAATTGCAATATTTAAAATCCGTTGTCTGCGATACCCTTGATCCTCGTGCCAAACATGTTGCAGAGCCACGGGATAATTCTTTTGAAAATCTTGAATTAAAGCTTTGGTGTCGGGTTTCGAGCCATCGTCGGCTACAATAACCTCAAATGCATCGTAGGTTTGGTGGCGGTAGCCCTCCAACACTTTCGACAACCATTCTTTGGAATTGTAAGTACTGATTATGACGGATATACCTAGTTGTTTCATAGCGATTGTGGTACAAAATTAAGAAAATCAAGTTTCTCAAAAGACAAAAAAACCTAAAAACAAGAGTTGAATAAAGTCTTTAGGCAATTTTTTAATTATTTTTGGTGCTTACCATGAGTACAATTAGTGTCATAATTCCCACACTTAACGAGGCGGCCTATTTGGAACGCTGCCTATATTCGGTTCAATTTGCCGATGAAATCATCGTTATTGACTCCATGAGCACGGACCAAACGGCAGCCATAGCCAAGGCCAAAGGGTGCCAGGTAATTCAAAGAGAATTTGATAATTTTTCCAATCAAAAAAATCATGCGTTATCATTTGCAACTTGCGATTGGGTGTTGTTTGTAGATGCCGACGAGCGAATCCCATACCCCCTGCAACTTGAAATTATTGAGGCCATAAATTCCACGCATTATGTGGGTTATAAACTTCAATTTCCTCATTTTTTCATGAATCGATTTTTGGTTCAACAAAGCAGCTCTGTACTTCGATTGATAAAGCGAAATGAATGTTATTTTAAAGGAAGTGTACACGAAAAATTAATTGTCCAAGGCCCTATTAGTCATCTAAAAACCCCAGTGCTGCATTTCACATACAAGGGTCTTGAACATTATTTAGATAAAAAGGATAAATACGCTTGGTTTCAAGCTCAACAACTGTACGAAAGAGGTAAAAAAGCAACTTATTTTCATTTGATTTTTAAACCATTTTACCGCTTTTTTCACAGTTTTGTACTTCGGGGTGGATTTAAGGACGGGTGGCCGGCTTTTGCGATTGCCGCAGCCAACGCCTATGGCGTTTTTTCGAGGTATGCCAAACTCATGCTGTTGCAGAAAAATTTAAAATAATAATTTTCCGAATTTTATTTTTCGTCTGAAAGCCGTCAAACTCATTTCGCCTTTGATGTCCAATCGATTGAGTTCATAAACGGAGCGAAGTGGCAGTGAATTTAACCGATTGCCAATGCGCAAACCGTAAGCAATATTTTGTTTCGATAGGAGATTGAAAAATTGAGTTTTTTCAGGTTTAGATCGAGGGAATTTTCCGTAAGGATAGGCCAAAATATTGTTGATGTTCAAGTTGTATTTCTGAATAAACGCCTGGCACTTCTCGAAATCAGATTCAATATTACCGTGAGTCATTGCATCATAAGCGCGGTGTTCAAACGAGTGAAGGCCGAGCTCTACAACCTTATTGTCGAGGGCCTTTAATTGTTCAATACTCATGATTTTGTGGTGCCCATCGTTCCAATCGTCATAGCCACCAACATATCCGAAAGGAATGAAAAAACTGGCTTTCATCTCATACTGTTTGAGCAACGGATAGGCCAACTCGAATTGATTTTCATAAACATCATCAAAGGTAATAATTATGGGTTTTTTTGGAACAACAGAGGCGGATTTTAAAGATTGAATTTCTGAAAAATGCACTGGCGTGTAACCTTCGGATTGCAGCACTTTGAAATGACTTTCGAGTTTGGCTTTGGAAATGGTCAGGCCGTAGCTATTGGTGTTTTCCAAACAAACATTGTGATACATTAGAATTGGTAGCTTAGCCATCAAACAAAGGAATTTATCGCTGTAAAATTATTACATTTGCGTTGTACTACACAATAATTCTTTGAGTTTTTAACTATATGACCAGTGCTGTTGTAATTTCTATTAACGATAACTCACACATCCAAAAATGCATTCAACAGCTTGATTTTGTGGATCAAATTGTAATCGTGGGGACGCTCAATGAGACAACGCAACGTCAATTGGAAAGTAGTGAGAAAAAAATTACATACATTCACAACCATTCCGATATGCCAAAATCCCTCTTAGAAATAGGAAGCGAGCGCTGTATAGGCGATTGGATTTTGGGTCTTGAAGCGGATATTTTGCTATCAAAAGATTTAAAAGAAAAGCTCGTATCACAAATTCAAAATAAAACTAAAAAATCGGTGTATTGTATAAAATTACAACTCGATTTTATGGGTAAATTGATTGCGTTTTCGGGGTATCAAAACCGTTGGATTCCTATTCTTTGGCCAAACGAAACCCCATCCCACCCCCAACAAAAACTTAAAGAAAAAGGCCTAAAATCGTACTCCAGTTTTGATGAATTTAATCAGAGAATAACTGCTCTTTGCAAAAGAGAAGCTTTTTATTTACATAAAAAAAACCACCGACCAAACTGGTTTCATTTGATATGGAACCCGTTTTGGTCACTTCAAAAAAATTTTATTTTAAACCTTGGATTTTTAGACGGAAAAGAAGGATTTGCCTTGGCCTACATTCAAGCTTTTGCACGGGTTAAAACCCAACTTTTTCTATGGTTAAATTATAGAACTATTGAATAAAAAATGAGCATCTATGGTTAAACTTTCTGCGGTCATTATCACTTACAATGAAGAAGAACATTTGGAAAAATGCCTGGTTTCTCTAAAGCATGTAGCCGACGAAATTGTTGTTGTGGATTCGCATTCAACAGATCGCACCAAAGCGATTTGTGCAGCTCATGATGTTCGATTTGTGGGACAATCTTTTTTGGGCTATAAAGAACAAAAAAACTTTGCTTTGACCCAAGCCAAATACGGCTATATTTTGTCTTTGGATGGCGATGAAGCTCTTTCTGATGATCTTAAAAAATCCATTATTGAAATTAAAAAAAATTGGTCCAAAGATGGATATTACTGCAACCGTTTGAATAATTATTGCGGCCAGTGGATTAGACATTCCGACTGGTATCCCGACCGGAAATTACGGTTGTTTAAAAAGGACAGCGGGTCATGGCAAGGCATCAATCCGCACGACAGTTTTAAATTAAAACCCGGAAAAACAAGTGGTCGATTAAAAGGCGATTTGTTGCATTGGATATATAGAGACTATGAGGAGCACAACCAAAAAATTGAGCGTTTTTCGAGCATAGCAGCTCAGGCCTATTTTGATTTGGGAATAAAATCATCAATTTTAAAAATTCTTTGGCGGCCAAGTTGGGCCTTTTTTAAGGCCTACGTTTTGCGACGAGGGTTTTTGGATGGATTTAACGGATGGGTCATTTGTGTTCAAACATTTAATGTTACCTTTCTAAAATATATTAAATTGAGGGCCCTCTGGAAATCAAATAAACCTTCGGCATGAGATTACTTCAAATTACAGCGTCCAATGTGTGGCGCGGACACGAACAACAAATTGTATATTACTACAACGAATTTGATTCCAAGATAGAGCATCAAGTGTTGTTGTGTCCTAAAAATACTCAACTGGAATCCATCGCCAAACAACAGAAATTCAACTACCAAAGTTTGCCCTACAAATCGGCTTACGACCGAACATGGATTCGTGCCATTCAATCCATTATCAAATCGGAACGCATTGATGTTGTTTTGATTCACAGCAGCAAGGCGCAAACCTTGTGTATTTTGGCTTCTGTGTGGAGTAGAACAAAAATTCCCATGGTATTTTTTAGAACCCTCATCAAAAAAGTTGATACTAATTTTTTTAGACGATGGAAATATAATTACAAACACTTACGACATATTGTTTGTGTGAGCCAAGCGGTAATAGACACCCTCAAACCGGCCATTGACGACCATTCAAGACTGTCAATTGTGGGAAGCGCAACAGATTTGGATCAATTTAAAAACAGAAAACCTACAGGAGTTTTACGAAAGGAATTGGGTCTGGACCATACCACAAAAATAATTGGAAATGTTTCTGCATTTGTTCCATTTAAGGACCACAACACCTTGATTGAAACTGCAGCCATAGTTGTTAAAACTCAAAAAAACGTCCGATTCGTTTTGGCCGGAACTGGCCCTTTGGAAGAGGAAATGAAAGCAAAAGTAGCCGCTTTAGATTTGGAACAATTCTTTACTTTTCTTGGTTTTAGAACAGATATTACGGATATTTTTTCAGATTTTGATTTGTTTCTTTTCACCTCAAAAAATGAACCCACTGGGGGGGTTCTTTTGGAGGCCTATGCCAGTCATGTACCCATAGTGGCCTGTAAAGCTGGTGGAATCCCTGAAGTTGTAGTCGATGGAAAAACTGGAATTTTGGCTGAAAAAGAAAACCCCAAAGCTTTTGCAGAAGCTGTATTGAGCATTCTAAACGATTCTAATAAAATAAAGACACTAACAACGGAAGGGTTCGCGCATTTAAAAACGCATTTTACCAAAGAAATTATAGCTGAAAAAATGCTTTCAGAGCTGCATCAAGTTGTGAAACGTTTCCCTGCAAAACACCGCTCATGAAAATAACCGTCATCAGTTTTGATTTTTGGGGCTTTGATAAGCACATCATCACCGCCCTGGAGCGTCATGGTAAAAAAGCCAATCACATCAATCTCAATGATTTTCACTACCGCTACCCCAGCGTTTTTCATCGGATTTGGAATACGCTTTCAAAATTATTTTTAAGAAAAAATATCAAAAAAATTAAGCGTCAAAACTTTGTGATCAATCGCCTAAAAACACTAGGCCCACAAGACGTCATTTTAGTAATAAGACCCGATTTATTGGATCTTAAATCACATCGAATAATTAAAACCTTCAGCACGCGTTACCTTGCGTACTTGTACGACAGTACCAAGCGATTTCCTGTCGGACATTTGATTTCAGCAGCACTATTTGATAACATCTATTCCTTTGATTCTCATGATGTTGAATCTTACGGCTTCACGCCAACGACCAATTATATTTATTTGCCAAAAAAACCAATTCAGTCTGGTGAATTTCAATACAAAGTTTTTATGGTAATTTCGAAGGACGAACGACTCAATACGCTTACGGCTGTTGCAGAGTCGTTGGATAAACTCGGAGTGAATCACAAATTAATTCTAAGAGGATCGCGAGAACCAAAAGAACTTCATCCCAACATAGAATTTAGATCCAATGAGATTTGGCAAGAGGAATTGAATCAATTTTTGAGTGATTCTGAAATCTTTTTGGACATTGTCCGAGAGGGGCATCACGGGCTCAGTTTCCGAATTTTTGAGGCCATGGCCCATCAAAAAAAGCTCATCACGACCAACAGTTCCGTTGTGAATTATGACTTTTATAATCCTCAAAACATTCTGGTTATCAATCCAAAATCTGTGAAAATACCCGACAATTTTTTAAACACCCCCTACGTCCCAATTCCAAAACCAATTTATGAGTACTACACCGTTGATCATTGGGTCAAAAGGGTTTTTGAATTGAATTAGGATTCTAAAATTTTGAGAAGATTTTTTTCGGTGGTTGTAATGGAAAAAGGGTTCAAAATTTGCTCCGATGCTTGATGTACAGTCGTCCATAATTCGTCATCAGAAATTAGTGCTGAAACGAAATCAACAAACTGTTGAGTGTCATCAGTCAGAGTAACATTTTTAATGGATGAAAAATCAAAGCCCTCTGCGCCAATTGAAGTTGTGACCACAGGAAGTCCATATTCCAAACTTTGTCCAATTTTGCCTTTCACGCCAGCTCCATAGCGCAACGGCGCTACAAACAATCGGGCGGACTCAAAAAGGGGTTCCAAATCTTCCACATATCCCAAAACACTAAACCGAGAATCATTTAGTGCCAACACTTCTGAAGTGGGATTGCTTCCAACGATGGTGATGCTTAAATTCGGGTAAATAGTCCACAGAGCGGGCATAATTTCTTTGTAAAGATAGGCCACCGCATCCCGATTGGGTGTGTGGTCAAATCCACCCACAAAAAGTAAATCTTTACGTTGGTTTGGAGGTAAACCTTTGTGGTATTTAAATTGATGGATGTTACTCAATACACTAATCTTTTCTTTAGCTTTAAAATGATGGTGAAGTTCCTTTTTATCTGCTTCTGAAATGGCCACTATACAATCGGCTTTTGAACAATTATCGAGTTCCATTTCCAGAAATTGATCCGCCATAGCTTTCGCCTTTAGATTTTTGTAACGTTGCCATTCTCTGTCAAGTCTCAAATAGTGAAAATCCACCATATCAAAAATTAATTTTGTTGATTTTCGATCAAAAAAACGGTTGTATTTTTTAAAAATATCGGGGCGGTGTAACCAAGCATATTTGGTGTATTGTGAAACGATTTTTACAAAACCTATATTATCAATAAGTTTTGAATCCTGATCCAATGCCGGCTCATAGACAATCACCCCCAAATCTCGATAGTGGGGTGCATACGTCGCATCATATTTATAGGCCTTTTTATTGGACATCAAAACAACTTCATACCCCTGTTTGACCATCAATTTAATGATATTATACAACCGCCTTGATCCAGAATCTTTGTCAAACTCTGGTAGGATACTGTCCACAATAAAAATCAGGTTTTTAGACCGTTCGATGGAAGAAAAATCAAAATACTTTCGCTTTCGTTTTAGTTGGTTCTCCAGTAACTTATTTTTAAATTTTATTCTTAATTGTTTGTACACCAGACTGAAATTTCTTAAAATTCCAAAAATATAAGATTTAAAATTAATACCTGCCAATCCATAACGAATAAATGCCCAATATGTTAGAATATTCGGTTCACCTTATTAAATTTGCGGTAAATGAATCTAAACGAAGACATCAAAGAAAGTTTGGAGGTACTCAAACGAGGGGGTCTTATCCTCTACCCCACAGACACCGTTTGGGGCATCGGTTGTGATGCGACTAACTATGAGGCCGTTCAAAAGATTTTTGAGCTCAAACAGCGAGAGGATTCTAAAACGATGATATGTCTGGTTCATGATTTTGAAATGTTGAACAGGCATGTGGAAGAAGTTCCAGGCGTTGCTAAAAATATTTTAACGCTTTCGCAAAAACCCACAACCATCATTTATGATCGCCCCAAACATGTGGCAGAAAATTTAATTGCTTCGGATAATACGTTGGCCATTCGGCTGGTCCAACACCATTTTTGCGAATCCGTAATTAAACGCTTCAAAAAACCAATTGTTTCAACCTCAGCCAACCGCTCCGGACAACCCACCCCCAAAACTTTTCAAGAAATCGAAACCGAGATTTTAAAAGGTGTGGACTATGTTGTAAATTTGGGGCGAGACCAAAAGGCGGCCAACCCCTCTTCCATCATCAAATTAAGCAACGATGGAGCAGTTAAGGTTATCCGTCAGTAAAATAAGTTTTAGAAGAATTAAGTCATGAGCTTCGAATCGGCATTGACCAATCCCATATTTCAAACCATAGCCCAGTGTGCCAAAAAAATGGACGTAGAATGCTATGTGATTGGAGGATTTGTTCGTGATTTTTTTTTAAACCGAAATACAGGTCAGGACATCGATATTGTAGCCGTTGGTAGCGGAATTGAATTGGCCAAAAGTGTGGCCAAAGCATTGCCAAACGCTCCCAAAATAAGCATTTTCAAAACCTATGGTACCGCCATGATTCGAGTGGGTGGCGTCGATATTGAATTTGTCGGTGCCAGAAAAGAATCCTATACCAAAGAGAGCCGAAACCCTGTGGTGTCTGAAGGAACACTGGAGGACGATCAAAATCGTCGAGATTTTACAGTTAATGCGTTAGCCATCAGTTTAAATCCCTCCAATTATGGAACCCTTTTGGACCCTTTCAATGGACTGGAAGACCTAGACGAAAAACGGCTGAAAACCCCTCTGGATCCCAATTTGACCTACAGCGATGATCCGCTTCGCATGCTTAGAGCCATTCGGTTTGCCACTCAACTCGGCTTTACAATCGATTCGGATTCTTTTCAAGCCATTAAATCAAATCATGGACGCATTGATATCATTTCCAAAGAAAGAATTGTTGTGGAATTGCATAAAATTTTGGAAAGTCCCAAACCTTCAGTTGGGTTTCAGTTGTTGGAACAATCTGGACTTTTAGAAAAAATCCTTCCCGAGCTTACCGCCCTAAAGGGGATAGATGACGTTGAGGGACAACGGCATAAAGATAATTTTTACCACACCCTTGAGGTGGTGGATAATATTTCCAAACATACTGATAACGTTTGGCTTAGGTGGACAGCACTGTTGCACGACATTGGAAAAGCTCCCACCAAAAAATTCAATCAAAAAGTAGGTTGGACCTTTCACGGCCACGAACTCAAAGGGTCTCAGATGGTTTTTCATTTGTTTAAACGTCTAAAAATGCCATTGAACGATAAGATGAAATACGTTCAAAAATTAGTTTTTATGAGCTCCAGACCCATCGCCCTAACTGGGAAAAACATTACCGATGCCGCCGTTCGGCGGTTGGTTTTTGATGCTGGCGATTATATCGAGGATTTGATGATTTTGTGTGAGGCAGATATCACAACTAAAAATCCGAAAAAGTTTAAAAAATACCACAATAACTTTAAGATTGTGCGCCAAAAAATGGCTGAAGTTGAGGAAAAAGACCGAATTAGAAATTTCCAACCGCCTGTTACTGGAGAAGAAATCATGCAGACCTTTCGGTTGAAACCTTGTCGAGAAATTGGGCAGATTAAAGAGTACATCAAAGATGCCATTTTGGATGGCGATATTCCAAACGAACACCAAGCTGCTTTTGAATTAATGCTAAAAAAAGGGGCTGAACTTGGCCTAAACCCAATACCATGATACTACAATTTAGAACTTTATCGAAAATAGCACTCGTTCTCATTTATCTGGTTATTATAGCAGGTGCAATGGTCCGAATGACGGGCTCCGGGATGGGTTGTCCGGATTGGCCAAAATGTTTTGGATACTACATTCCCCCTACGCAAGAATCGGAACTCTTGTTTAAATCGAATCACAGCTACGAAAAAGGCATGATGATTTTACACAACAGCGAACAATTTATGGTAGCCAAACAAGATTTTGTGTCCAAAGACTCGTTTGTATTTAGCGATTGGGAGGTTTACAGCACCCATGATTATGTGGTTTATAACCCCCTTCACACATGGATCGAATACATCAACCGTTTGATTGGTGCCTTATCGGGGGTTCCAATTTTAATTTTGGGGATTTGGTCGCTGTGGTATTTCAGATACAATAGATGGATTACCATCGTTGCTCTACTAACTGTTTTCGGTATGGGCTTCCAGGCATGGTTAGGAAAAACTGTGGTCGATTCGAATTTGGCACCCTACAAAATCACAATCCATATGGTGATGGCTTTGGTTATTGTTTCGTTTTTATTGTACCTTATTTTTGCTTCAAAAACATCGTATAAACTACAACATTACAATTCATTGTTTTATAAATTACTGGGAGTGGCCCTTGTGTTATCTCTAATTCAAATCATATTAGGAACACAGGTTCGGCAATTTGTTGACGAACAAACAAGGCTGGTTGGCTACCAAAAAGCACTCTGGTTGGACAATCCCAAATTGAACTTCTACATCCATCGATCCCT
>CAJXUB010000045.1 GCA_913061125.1 uncultured Flavobacteriaceae bacterium | reverse complement strand
AAGTGCTCGTTTCTTTAAAAAAAAGACAATCCAAACAAAGGCCAAAAATAGGTGCTTAAAAATAGATCCTATAAATTGAAACAACCGATTAAAAGCGCTGCCAATCATCTTAAATAACTGGCCTAAATCGACTTCTTCAGATGGTGGAGTGGTGTTGGTAGTACTCATAATTGCATATTATTATATATTAATTTAAAATCTGTTTTAAAATTTGATGAGTGATGGCGTAAGTGGGTTTAACACCCGTTAATCCAAGCCCTCCAGATGCCAAAGTGCTTCCCGTTTCTAAGGGGTTATCACTGGCATAATACGCGTAACGCACCTTAACCTCAGGAGAAATGCTGTGGCGGATTTTGGAGGCCGACTGAATGGCTTTCTGATAATGAACCCCTTCCATTTCCAATCCAATTACATCCCAAGTCGATTCGTGAAAAAACTTTAATAAATCCCTGTTCTGAAGCGACGTTCCCAACACTGTTACCATAGCACCCTCATAAACGTCAAGCCCTTGCTGGGCAAAATCTTCTTTTTTAAGCTCGTTATCAAAAGGGTAATTGTCGGCACTTCCTTCAAAAATATGCGCAGATGGAATCATGATATCCCCTTTGCTCCCCTCCAAAATACCGGCCTTGCCCATCACTGATACAGAATCTACATTAAGAAAATAGGTTGCCCCGTCGGTCTTAAAAGGTTTTAATAATTCATCAACCGTTTCATAGGCTTGCTCGCCAAACGCATAGTCCATAACAATAATGACAGGCGCATTGTGTTGGGGTTGTAGTGGCGATAAGATGGTATTGAATTTAAAATCAACTTTTGATGTATCAATTACTTGAACATCAATGTTGGTTCCTGATTGGTCTTCAATATAGTGCATGCCCTCCTTTAACGCCAATCGTTTGATTTTATTGCGCAGAGAATCATCGGTGCTCAATTGCTCATAAACACCAAAAATATCGTTGTCCTTTTTGAGTTTGAGGGCTTTGGGGGCGTACAATGTGTTCATAACGCTGTGGAGGTTGGCCGATATGATATGAATAGGCCTGTTGATAAGTTGATGAGTCCGTAATGTCTCTTTGATCGAATTGGCCCATTGTTCGCCATGAATGTGATGGCCCAAGCGTTCTCTCAAAACTGGACTAAAGGTCACTATTCGCTTCTCGCTTTTAACCACTTCATCGATGGCGCGTTTGCCTAGCCAATAAATCAGACCCAGAAAATGATCTGATGATTTTTCCGTAGCGAAAGCATCATAAATCGATTGAATTTCCTCAAATGTGCGTCCCAAAATATTAGCGGTGTGGGTTACGGCAACTTCCCTGTCTTTTTTGCCTAATTTTTTGGACGATAAAACCGCCTTTTCAAGCTTTTGCCAATCACGTGTCGTTTTGCCACTTTCTCCAATGAGAACTTGCGATGCTATTTTATGAGATTCAATATACAAAAACGTCAGGTGTGTCAGAATATCGTAAATCTCAGAACGGCCCCGAGTGATTTCAATATTCATCTGCTCAAAATCAATTCGGTAGCAATTTCTTCGGCGCTTTGCGGGTATAATCACTTCAAAGTGTGACCCGCCAAATCCCTCAGCACTGGTTAGGTTAATGTGCGTGCATTGCTCTATCCCAACTGGCAGTCGATCCACCACATACAGCAACCCCTCCAATTCCGCTTTTTCCTCGGCTATGGTACCATAAATTTCAGGGCGCAAAGAGAGTAGTGCTTGACGAAGAGTTTCGCCAGAGACGCCCATGGGTTTGTAAAATCCTCTGCTGAACAAATGGCGCATGGTTATGTACATTCGCTGTATGGCGTGTGAGCTTTCTTGGGCTCTTGTTCGGTTCAGATATGTTGTTTTTGAGGTCATCGTTTAGGGCAAATATACACTAATTAACCAGATTTTTAGAATGCAAGTGGTCGGCTATTTTTCGATCGTTAGAAAGTCTTGGTATTTTATTTTGGCCGCCCAGTTTTCCAATAGCTTTCATATAATTTTTAAACCCCCCTTTTTTTACCATTGTGATTTTAAGTTCTCGAAGAACCTTCCCTTGAATTAAATCTTGATAATAGGCGTTTTGGTGTTGCAATTCCAAATCAATGTTTTGGGCCAATTGATTTAAATCTTTCGGCGGGGTTTCAAATTCGACAAGCCACTCGTGGTAGGGCAACCCTTGGGTTGGACTAATTTGTGGCGCAACGGTGTACTCAGAGACACTCGCACCAGTCGCCTTCAAGGCCTTGGTTAAGGCCTGGTCTACTTCTTTTGAAATGACGTGCTCTCCAAAAGCAGAAATAAAATGTTTGATACGTCCACTAACAATAATCCTGTAAGGTTTAGTGGATGTAAATTGAACCGTATCTCCAATATTATAAGCCCATAACCCGGCATTTGTGGAAATAATTATCACATAATTGACTCCAATTTTGACGTCTTTTAATGTGATTCTTTCTGGGTTATCATCAAAAAACGAATCGGCCTCTACAAATTCGTAAAAAATACCTGAATTCAACTGCAACAACATTCCTTTGTTACTTTGTTGATCTTGAAATGCAAAAAAACCCTCGCTAGCTGGATACAATTCCACACTATCCACAGATCGTCCGATTAGGGTTTTAAACTTTGAGCGGTAAGGTTCAAAATTAACGCCGCCGTAAATAAATAAATTGAACTTTTTAAAAATATCCCCAACATTCTGTTGGCGTTTTTCAATCAATTTCTCGAAATACATTTGAACCCAAGACGGAATTCCAGCAATCGCAGTCATATTCTCAGAGAGGGTTTCATCGACAATAGCTTCCACTTTAGTTTCCCAATCTTCGATGCAGTTGGCATCCCAGCTCGGCATTCTGTTTTTTAATAAGTAGGAGGGTACGTAATGAGCAGATATTCCAGACAGCCGACCCGTTTTTATACCATTGGTTTCACTCAGCTTTGGACTGCCTTGAAGAAAAATCCATTTGCCATCAACAAAATCTGAGTTCCCAGTTTCGTGTATGTACATCAAAATGGCATTTCGCGAGGCCTCTACCTGTGCTTTAATGGATACTGCTGTTATTGGAATGTATTTGACCCCTGATGTGGTGCCGGATGTTTTTGCAAAATACAAGGGTTTACCCTTCCAAAGCACATCAGAATCGCCATCTAAAATTCGGTCAATATAAGGTCTTATCCCTTCGTAATCTCGTATGGGAACTTGATGTACAAAATCTTTGTGGGTTTTAATCGTTTTAAAATTATGGTCTTGTCCAAATTGCGTTTGCGCTGCAGAATTAATCAATGCTTGAAACACCCGCTCTTGAGTTTGAATTGGGTTGGAAGCCCATGTCTTAATGTTTCGGGCAATTCGTGCTGCGAATTGTTTTGCCAAAAAGGATTTTATAGAGGTCATACCGTTTTTGGTTAAAATTCAATAAATGTTGTAGGATCTATCGGAGATCCATCGTTCCAAAGTTCAAAATGCAGGTGGGGCCCTGTGCTCAATTCTCCAGACGATCCGGATCGAGCAATGACTTCTCGTGCTTTTACAAATTCCCCCTGAGTTTTTGTTAATGCAGCGTTATGTTTATAAACAGAAAGCAATTGATTGCCGTGATCCATAATAATGACATAACCGGAATCGGACGTCCATGAGGCCAATACAACTCGACCGTCTGCTGCGGCCTTGACTGGAGTGTTTTGTGGAACAACGATATCCACGGCGTAATGCTGTATTTTGGGGTCATACCCGGAGCTAATCGAACCGTTAACGGGAGGAAAAAAGACAAAGTTTTTAACCGTACGAGCAGATTCAAATAGATTGTATTTGTCTTCATTTTCGACCTTTTCGCGCAGCAAGGAATCCTCTTTTGACGGGTTCAACCCCGAGAGTGAAACATCTGATTCTATGCTGGCATAGATGGAATCTTTATTGATAGACTCAAACGACGTTTCGCCACTCAATGCGCTTTTAATGGAAGCAATATAGCGGTCATTCAGTATGGCCATTTGGTACAACGAATCTGTTCGTTGTTCTAAAAGAATAGCTCGTTTTTGGAGCGTTGGCGACGTGTAGCCGGGTATATATTCCCTCAATGGTGTAAAAGCAATTAATACAGAAGTGAGAGCAATCAAAATTAGGGCGAAAGCCATGCCAAAAACAAACACATTAAGGCGTGTTAGTTTCATCGCAAATCGCTCCTGAAAGGTGTCTTCATTCAAAACAACCAAACGGTATTGGCTAAGAAGCTTTCTTCTTAGTTTTTTTTTGTTTGTTTTGTTCGATTTTTTTACAACCATCGCAACAAAATTAAATAAAAATTAAGCGACAGTTTGAGATATTGTGGACTAAAGTTAGATTTCGTGCAATATTTGAGGGATTATTCTTAACTTTGTTTTAAATTAAACTCATGCAAATGACCTTACAAATGTTACCTTTAGCGTTCGGACCAATGCAAATTGTCTTAATTGTTTTGGCTGTTTTATTGCTTTTTGGTGGTAAGAAAATTCCTGAGCTCATGCGTGGTTTGGGCGGCGGAATCAAAGAATTCAAAAAAGCCAGTAAAGACGACGAGGACGATAATAACGACACTGAAAAAAAATAAGACAACCCTAGGAAATCCTGGGGTTTTCTTTTGAGTTTTTACTTTAAAGAGATCGAACGAATCATGGTTTCCAACTCAAACATATAGTCTCTCTTCTTTTGAGACGGTGCATAGACAAACCCTTCAGCTACCAAAAAACGCCCGTTGGTTTCATCTTTAAGGCAATAATTTACAAACGGCCCGGACATAAAAGCACCTTCAACCTTCCATAAACTCCGAGTTTCTAGAGCAGAAACACCAGACATGGTTGTTTCTGTAAAATGAGGGGTGTAGGCCATTTCTGTACGCATGTAATTTCCGTCAGTTGGTCCTGGAATATGTTGCTGTGCAATCGAATCTCTTGTTGAGATGATATACTCTGAAAAAGACTCTGTAGATTCAAAACCTCTGAGCGGCAAGCTGTACAATAACAGATTTAAACTGCCTGTTTTAGTGTCTCTTCTAATCCAAAAAAATTGATCCTCCGCTTTTGCAATACGATAAGCCGATGGAAATTTAATACTGATGTTTAAAGCGTCTTGAATGGGTTTTGAATTAAATAACGATTTGTTAATTCGACGTTGACGTTCGCTAAATTCTACGTCTTTTAGAGCTGAAACAATAGAGCCCGAATTTTGTTTTATTAATTCAATCTGTGCGTCACGATTTGGGCCACTGATCACCACCATTTTTTGGGGACTTGCATACGGGTCGTTATAGTATTTAACGCTGCTATCGGCTGCTGTTCTAACCTTTAAAACTATCCGGTTTCTACGAACGAAGTCTGAAAATACCGCGTTAGGTACCTGGTTAAAGTCAAAGTGGGGTTCCACTTGGGGCAGCCCATAAATCTCATCCCCAATGTAATCTCTTATAGCATTGCCCACACGGCCGTTCCAAAGGTCGTTTTCCGTCACAACCAAAAGGTTGTTGATGTTTCCCGACGATGCGGGTTTGTACGTCCGTTTTTTATGGCCCTCTTTACAGCCGAAAACGAAAATAAAAACAACTAAAATTAATCCTCTCATAAGACATTTATTTTGAAATAACCAGTTGCATTCCTGGTATTAAAGCAGTACCACTAATACCGTTCCATTGTTTTAAATTTTCAACAGAAAGACCAGAAAATTTTTGAGATATACTCCACAAAGAGTCTCCTTTTTGAACAATATAAGTGTTTTTAGAAGGACCAACCTTTGACGTATTCGTCTCTATTTGATAGTCCAAATTCCGTGTAAAAACAGTAATTCTATCACCTGCCCTTAGGTTGTCTGACGACATGCTATTCCACCGTCTGATGTCGCTCACTCGGACCTTGAACTTGTTGGCAATTTTACCCAAATAGTCGCCTGGCTTAACCTTGTAACGGATCTTTGAATCCATTTTGACAAACTTGGGAAGCGGTTTCTCGCGTTGTTCAAAGTCTTGCGCCGCTAGGGCATAAATTTCAGTTTCTTTTGTTACAAAGGTCCCTATAAGTTTAATAGGTAGTCTGAGCTTGTATTGTCGGTCTTTTATGACTGGGATAATGCCCAATTTATACGATGGATTTAAAAACGTTAGTGTTTTTTTATCAACCCCTAATGCCTTTTGTATCTGATCAAAACTAACCATTTGGTGGACAGAAACTGTATCTGTTTTTTGAAAATAAACCGGTATGGTTTTGGCCTTTAGACCATGTGCTTCGGCATATTCGAACATGTACATGGTAGCTAAAAACTTGGGAATATAGCCAGCGGTTTCCTTTGGTAAAAAAGGTCTGATGTTCCAATAATTCGTGTAACCTCCCGAACGCCTCATCGCTTTAGTAACATTGCCTGGGCCCGAGTTGTATGCGGCCATAGCCAATGTCCAGTCTCCAAAAATTTGATGGAGCCGTTTGAGGTATTTTGCAGCAGCTACCGTAGCCCGGTCTGGGGCACAGCGCTCGTCAATATAACTGCTGACTTCTAGGTTGTAATGTTTGGCTGTAGAAAACATAAATTGCCATAATCCTGTAGCTCCAACAGGAGATTTGGCATTAGGTTTTAGCATGGACTCAACTACAGCTAAGTACTTAATTTCCAATGGAATTCCTTCATTGTCAAAAACTTCTTCAAACAGAGGAAAATAAAAGTAACTTAATCCCATAAGATGTTCAAAAGCGCTTGTTCTGTTCCTTAAATACGAACGAATGGTTTGTTCTAAGATTGGGCTGTATTCTATGCTGATCGGTGTCTTGGCGTTTAAACGCGCCAAACGCTGTTTTAAAGTATCCGTATGAAGTGATTTTTGGTACGGAACATTTGAAACCGTAATCGGGTTAACGCTGTCCAATAACTTGACCTCCAAAAATTCCGCTTGCCAAAGGGAATCTAAACTTGATGGGGTTGTGAAAGTGGGACTCTCACGTAAGGGTTTGTTAGAAAGAGTAGAGATGCTGTCAGTATTTTGGGTAAAGCCCAAAATCGCACTTAAGCTAATGGTGACAATAAAAACTCTTATTCTCATGTTTAATTGCTTTGCATTGCTGCAATTCCTGGTAAGGTTTGACCTTCTAAACTTTCCAGCATGGCACCACCGCCCGTGCTAACATAACTCACTTTATCTTGAAATCCGAATTGTTTCACTGCAGCCACAGAATCACCCCCTCCCACAAGAGAAAATGTTCCTTTTTGAGTGGCTTCTGCAATGGCATTGCCAAGGGCTATTGTCCCTGTAGAAAACGTTTCCATTTCAAAAACGCCAAGCGGTCCGTTCCAAAGAATTGTTTTGCATTGTTGGACAACATCGTGAAAATGGACTTGGGTCCTTGGGCCACAATCTAACCCTTGCCATTGGGCTGGAATTGCAGAAATATCAACCACTTGAGTGTTTGCGGTATTACTGAAGTCATCGGCAGCCAAAACATCAACTGGCAAATGGACACTAACACCCTTCGCCTCGGCTTGTCGTAATATTTCAGATGCTAAATCCAATTTGTCATCTTCGCATATGGAATCTCCGATTTGTCCCCCTTGCGCCTTAATAAAAGTAAACGACATCCCACCACCAATTATAAGATGGTCAATTTTATCTAAAATATTTTCGATGATTGTGATTTTTGAAGAGATTTTTGCTCCTCCAAGAATAGCCAGTACGGGCTTTTCTCCAGAGCGCATCACCTTATCGATGCTTTCAATTTCTTTCGATAAAAGATAGCCAAAACACTTGCTGTTTTGAAAAAACTGCGCTACGATTGTAGTAGAGGCGTGCGCACGGTGAGCCGTTCCAAAAGCATCATTGATGTAAAAATCGGCCAAGTCTGAAAGCTGTCTTGCAAAGGACAAATCGCCGGCTTGTTCTTCTTTGTGATAGCGTAAGTTTTCAAGTAATAACACTTGACCGGGCTTGAGTGCCGCTGCCTTTTCTTGCGCTTCAGATCCGATACAGTCTTCAGAAAATAAAACTTTTACCCCTATGACATCCTCAACGGTGGGTACAATGTGTCTCAACGAAAATTCGGGCTCTTTGGCTTTCGGACGCCCCAAATGTGACATTAAAATACAACTGCCGCCATCTTCCAATACTTTTAGAATTGTAGCTTTGGCGGACTGGATTCTTGTGTTGTCTGTAACCTTAAAAGTATCGTCTAATGGAACATTAAAATCAACACGGATTAGAACTTTTTTTCCTTTAAAATTAAGGGCCTGTATGGAATTCATGCGAGTATATTGTTATAAAATTTTACAGCTCAAAGGTACATATTTATTTACGTTGAAAAACAGGTTTTTTTTTAAGTTATTCTGAGCCGAATATTTAAGGTTGAGGTACAATGCTAACCATTTAATCTTTTATATTTGTAAAATGGGATTCCAAGACGTTGCTGGCCACGATTCTTTAAAAGAACAACTGATTCAAAATATTGAATCTGGTCGAACGGCACATGCTCTTGTGTTTTCTGGAAAGGATGGCTGCGGGGCCCTAAAAATGGCCATTGGTTATGCCCAACATCTTGTAAGGTTTAACGCTCCGTCAAAGGCCGTAATAGATCCATTAAACCATCCTGACATTCATTATTTCTTCCCTGTTGTAAAAAAAGGAAACGGCAGTGCTTCTCCGGTTTCTAACGATTATATCAGCGATTTTAAAACGTTTACTCAAAAGCAACCCTATGGCAATCTTAAAGATTGGTACAACTTTATTGAAGCAGGAAATAAACAAGGGGTAATTAATGTAGAGGAAGCTCGTGTAATAATTAAAACCCTAGCCCTAAAGTCATTTTCAGGTCAATCAAAGGTTATTATTGTCTGGCATGCTGAAAAAATGACAGTGTCTTGCGCCAATAAATTGCTTAAATGGATTGAAGAACCCAACCCAAAAACAACTATTATTTTGGTTTCTGATCAACCCGAGATACTTTTAAAAACAATTCGATCCCGATGCCAAGAAGTTCGTATTGCCCCATTAGTGGTTACAGATATTAGAGATGCGTTGATTCAAAACAACACCCCAGCCGATCGGGCAGAAGCAATTGCCAATTCTTCGGAAGGTAACTTAAGAACCGCTTTGCGTCTCACAAAAAGTAGAGAAGAAGATCAATTGTTCGAGCAGTTGTTTATAGAGTGGGTAAGAACTGCTTTTCGGGCAAAAACCCAAAAGACCTCAATCAATACACTCATGGAGTGGAGCGAAACCGTCTCGAAGCTTGGAAGGGAAAGCTCAAAACAATTTTTGAATTACAGTCTTGAAATGTTCCGACAGGCCGTTTTATTGAATTATGGCGCCAGTAGTTTCGTATATTCTCAAATTAACGATAAAACATTTTCATTAAAAAAATTTGCTGCATTTATAAACGGTCACAATATTGAAGATATTTGCACAGAAATTCAAAATGCTATTTTTCATATTGAGCGCAACGCAAACGCTAAAATTGTTCTCACAGACCTTTCCATTAAGCTGACCCGCCTGCTGCACAAAACAGTATTATAACATTATACTATAGTTGTGTTGGTTTTCTATTGATTTTAACTATTATTTAATAGCTGTTTTAAAGCCCTCCGTTCGATTAATCTGTATGTTTTGGGTCGATATAAGAAAATTAAAAACCAAAGGCTTAGAAGTCTTAAAATCAATTATTTTGATGTTTAATGACATAAATTATGGATGAAAACTCCCTTGTCTTCATTGCTTTCAAATTTGACACCAATCCAACCCACAGACCTCGCCACAATTTCATGCTGTTGAATTTGTATTTTGTTGAAATTAAGCTCACATAAAAAGCATCCAGCCACATGGGGTGAGTAGATTCAACTTCCATGTCGTGTCGTTCAAACAATTCTGATATTGCATTTTGAGAAAAGTGCCATAAGTGACGAGGCACATCATAAGCCGCCCAAAAGGAGGCAAAGTATGCTGCATCATAACTCTTAAAATTAGGAACGGCAACAATGAGTCTGCCATCTTTGCGCAACAAAGGCTTAATCTGTTTTATGTACTGATCTGGATTTTTCAGATGTTCCAATACGTGCCACATGGTAATAATCGTCTGGCTGTTTTGTTGTAATGTGTCTAAATAATTTAAAGGAAAAACTGTTTCAGGGCTTTTGGTATTGGCTATGGTTCGTGCTTTTTGGCTAATTTCAACGCCACAAGCTTGCCACCCCTGACGGTTTGCAGCATGAACAAAATGACCCACACCAGCCCCAAAATCCAACAGGGCAGAGCTGGGCGATTTAGGTTTAAATCTAGAAATCAAACGTAGTTTTTGGTATTGCGTCAATTCTCGTGCTGCAAAATAAATTCTTTCAAAACATGTTTGTTTTTGGTTGGAATGCGAAATATAATCGTTGGTTTCGTAATAGCGTTGTAATTCAGCTTCACTTAAAGACACCTCTGTCTTTAAAAGATTTTCATTCGATTTAAACCTAATATTGAAAAACTCTCCACTAACAGAATGATCGCAGCAGGTTAAAAAAAGTGTATTGTCTGTTTTTTGTTCCACGTGGAACAAAAGTAGAAAAGTTTCGGAACTTATCGCCCCATATAAACCAACAAAACAGAGATGTCGTTGGGAGACACACCACTTATTCTGGAAGCTTGAGCAACCGTTTTCGGCATAATCGTTTTGAGTTTTTCTCTGGCCTCTAAACTCATTGATTTGATTTGTGAAAAATCGAAACCTTCTGGAATTTTAACATGTTCGAGGCGCGTTAGCTTATCTGCATTGTTTTTTTCCTTGGTGATGTATCCCGCGTATTTTACCTGCACTTCGGCCTGTTCTATGGCCTCATGCCCTAGATTATTTCGCGAGATGTACTCGTCCACTGCCGCAAACTGACGTACATCGTTAATAGTGATATTGGGTCTTGAATAGATTTTAAACACTTTATCAGATTGTTTGATTGGAGACGATTGTTTGCTTCTTAGGATAGGATTTGCTTCTTCTGGCTTCACACTTTGCATCCTGAAAAAGTTAACAAGAGCTTCCGATTGTTGCTTTTTGGACTCCATAATCTTCAGTCGCTGTTCAGAAGCAAGGCCAAGCTGGTATCCTTTTGAGGTGAGTCGCAAGTCCGCATTGTCTTGGCGCAACAGTGTCCTGTATTCCGCTCTTGAGGTGAACATTCTGTAGGGCTCCTCAGTGCCTTTGGTGATGAGGTCATCAATCAATACCCCAATATACGCCTCGTCTCGCCGTAGAACAAAAGGGGCTTTGTTTTGCACAGAAAGACTTGCGTTTATACCCGCCATTAGACCTTGAGAAGCAGCCTCTTCATATCCTGTGGTTCCATTAATTTGACCGGCAAAAAACAGGTTTTTTACCAGCTTTGTTTCGAGAGTGTGTTGCAATTGTGTTGGTGGGAAATAGTCGTATTCTATCGCGTAACCGGGCCTGAAAAATCGGACATTTTCAAACCCTTTTACCGCTCGCAACGCTTTAAATTGAACCTCTTCTGGTAATGAGGTAGAAAACCCGTTAATGTAATATTCAACGGTATTCCATCCCTCGGGTTCAACAAAAATTTGGTGGCGTTCTTTATCAGAAAAACGGTTAATTTTATCTTC
>CAJXUB010000044.1 GCA_913061125.1 uncultured Flavobacteriaceae bacterium | reverse complement strand
TTGACATAACATAATTTTTGACGTATCAAATATAATCAGATTGTTTGGTTTGAATACGTTTATAGAGAGAAATTAGTTCTGTTATTGTAACGTTTTCATTTTGTTCAACACTTTCTCAAAAATTTCTTGACTTGAAAAATTAGAAATAACATAATTTCTGGCGCTGCCTCCCATTTGTAAACGTTTGGAAGGATTTGTTGTTAGCTGCTCTATTTTATTAATTATAGCCTTTGAATAGTGGTTAAAATACAGACCGCCTTTTGAATCTTCCATTGTTTTTTTTACTTCAGAATTCTTGTTTCCAATAATGATTGAAGGTCTGCCGCTGGCCATCATTCCCAAAATTTTGGAAGGCATAACAGTATCAATAACTTCTGTTTTTTGAAAAAGGATATGAAAATCTGTGCTGCAGAGTAAATCTGAAAGTTCCATAAAAGGCACTGGGGGATAACACTCCACATGATTATAGAGACTTATTTGATCCATTAACCATTTCTTTTTAGCACCATCTCCAACTACTATTATTTGATATTGGGTAGGGTCAATGTCCTTACAAAAATTGAGAAAAATATTCCAATCTTGTTTTTGTCCTATGTTTCCTGAATATAGGATTTTGGTTTTATTAGATTTTAAAAATTGGTGTTGACTATAGTTGTTTGGTGTGATTATATTTTCATCAATCCAATTGGGCAAAAAAAAGGGAGTCGTTTCAGTTTTTTGCTCTAGCATCTTAATCATACTTTGACTTATTGTACTGGCTACATCCGCTTGATTTATTAGTTTTTTTTCAATCCAATAAAGGCCTTTGAATAAGGTTTTTAATTTCGAACCGTACCCCGTTTGATTAGCTGCATCAAACTCAAAATCTTGTATATGTACCCATAATTTTGAGCCATAACAAAATTTTAAAACTGAGCCCAAAAGAATTGTTGTTGTAAATGGAACAATTGAAATGACTATATCTGGTTTTGACGTTTTAATAAGATTGATAACGCATCCAAAAGTAAAACTTAATAGGTGTAAAATGCGTTTAAAAAATGTGGGGTTTGAAGGAATATATTGCCGGGATCTTAGAATTCTAATTCCATCGAAATTTTCCTCCATCAAGAAGGGTTTGGACTTATAAGCTTTGTAGATTGACCATTGAGGATAGTAGGGAAAGGCTGTAATAACAGTGACCTTGTATTGGTTGTCTGTTAAGAGCTTTGATAGTTGCGTGTTGTATAGCCCAATTGCAGTGTCCTCTGGCCAGAAGTTTGGGGAAATAATAGTAATATTCTTACTCAATTTGTCTTTGTTTTATGCTTTTTGCTGGGGATCCTACATATATTTTTTGGGCTTCCAAATTTGAAAATACAGAACTTCTTGCACCAACAACAACACCATCTTCAATGGTAATTCCTGGGGCAATGTAAACATCTGTGGCTAGCCAGCATTTTGACCCTACATCTATGTCCTCGGCATATATTCTGAAATCATGAGAATTATAATCGTGAGTTCCAGTACAAATATAACTGCGTTGAGAGATGACAGTGTTTTCTCCAATTGTGATATTTCCTAATGAGTATAACACAACGTCATCGCCTATCCAGCTGTAATTGCCTATAGACACTTTCCATGGATAGGTAATTCTTGCAGTAGGTCTTATGATTACTTTTTTTCCTATGTTGGCACCAAATAATCTTAATAAAAATCGTCTCCAGCCATATAAAAACTGTGGCGAAGTCCGAAACAAAGCGGCATAGACCAACCACCAAAGTTGTACAACAATAGCAGAGCGGCCTCTAAAGTTTTTTGGGGTTTTGTATATGTTTAAATTTTGGTATTCCACGGGGAGCTAGCTTTAGGCTTTTTCTTCTTTAAAATAATAGAGATTTAGAAACAACGCAACAATAATAATTCCATTTTGTCTCTCCAATAAGCTTTCAAATAAAAAGCACAGAGAAATATACATAAAAATAAATAACCCTTCTTTGTTTTTTAATTGAAATAGGTATCGAAAAATTTGGGTCAAGATTATCAAAACGATTATCCCTCCCGTGTACCCCGCCGTTAATATCATTTGTAGAAACTGATTGTGTGCGTTTAAATATTGGAAGCGTCCATAACTCACTGTGTTGGTGAAGGATTCAAATCCTTTTTCAATTAGACTGTTGTTGATAGCCGGTTGTACTTCTCCCAATCCATAACCAAAAAATGGTTTTTGTAATGTTAGTTCAATGCACGTTTGCCATAAAATTCCTCGAATTCCTGTAGAGGTCTGATCGTTTAGATTAAATCCATTGACAAAAAGGAGTTCTTTAAACCGGTCAATTGTTTGGTTTTCAAAAAGAAAAGCACTTCCTACGGCTATTAAAATAAAGACCACTAAATATTGAGTATTTCTTTTGTTTAAAAGTTTCCTTTGTTCCCAAAAAATAGCTCCTGCCAATAGAATTAAAAGCCCAATAATATTGCCTTTTCTTGAAAGAAAAACAAGAGCAGATATTAATACAATAAACAACCCCTTTGAAAGCAGGTGGTTTTCTTTTTTTGTGAGCAGTAAAATTAGAGCAATTCCTATGTACAAGGAAATGTATATTGGATGATCTTCATAACCCCAAAATTTATCTCGGATAAATGAGTATATCAAAGGTAAATTTGTTGATTTTAAAGTAGAAGCATATGTAAACATCATTACACAAAAAATGGCACAGGAGTAGATAAAAATATGGGAGAATAATTTCTGATATCTTATGTAACTCTCTTTTGGTACCAACGCCATGCTTAGCGGCATAAACAATAGTGGGGAAATCCTCCAGATTAATTCGATTGATCTTGACATGTCGCTCGAATTAAAGGTGCTCAATAAAAAAACAAAAAATAATGAGGCGGACACGGCCACCTTTTTACTGCTCTTAATTGGGTGTGATTTTGTAACATAAGAAAAAATTGTTACCAATACGAGGGGCGCCAAAGCATAGGGTTTGATGTTAAATGGTAGTAGGGGGAAAATGCCCAAACAAAAAAAGGAAATATTATAAAACCGGTTTATGTGTCTGTCTGTAATGCCCATGTTATACTAGCAATTGGTTGTCTGTTTCAAAATGGATTCAATACCTGAGATGAAGGCCTCCTCTGTGTAGCGCTCTTGCGCTTGTTTTAAATTGTGACGACATATGGCTTCAACACGGTCTGGCATTTTTGAAAGTTCTATCAGAACCCTTGCTATATCCTTAGGGTCTTTTTTATGTACAAAAGCGGAATTGTCTTGGTTGCAAATATCAGGAATCCCAGCATGAGCTGTTGTAACGATCAGATTTCCAAAACCCATGGCCTCAAGAATGGAGATGGGCTGGCCCTCCATATCGTAATAGGTTGGTAAACAAAAAACATTACCCCACGAGAGTAA
This sequence comes from uncultured Flavobacteriaceae bacterium, assembly GCA_913061125.1. Taxonomy (GTDB): domain Bacteria; phylum Bacteroidota; class Bacteroidia; order Flavobacteriales; family Flavobacteriaceae; genus UBA3537. The sequence continues at coordinate 8,687 of CAJXUB010000044.1, read as the reverse complement.
ATCCGATTTCTTCACATTTTTAACAACCCCCAAGTAAGAAACCCCTGGCAGTTGATTCATTCGGGTTAAAAGGTAGTTGTGGCCCTTTGGGATGTTTCCTGCAATTTTAGCCTCAAAAGTTACCCCTTGTTGAGACAGGATCTCTAACGCATCCAAAAGATCTTCGATGCCTTTTGTAATCATTAAGTTACTCAGATAAATAATATTGAGGGCTTTAAAATTTTTTTTTGAAAGAATTTTTTCTGAGGGTTGCAACAAGGCATCTTGAATGAAATTATGCTGTATAAAAATACGTTTTTCTGGAATAAAACCCTCCAAAAGAGGCTTTAGGGACTTGGACAGAACTATTCCTGTTCGATATTTGGCAAGAACAGATTTTGAAATCTTTTTCTTGAGGGGGCTCATGTTTTCGTAAGAGGTTCTTAAAAAACCCCCCTTTATATGAACAACGGCTGGTTTTCTGAGCAAAGCTGCCAACCACACAAACGGAGCATACTTTAGTATGCCAAAAAAGGTTTGTCCCGACGTACAATAAATAACGTCTGAACCAAAAACTTTGTAAAGTTTAAAATAGGATTTAATAACCGCTAATTTGTTTAGATTCCAACCGCCTACTTTTGAGTCTATTGAACCTCTAACAGCAGTATCAATTTTGGTTACCTTCACCCTAGCTTGTTTTAAACCATTGTATAAAACGCTGTTGGAAAGACTGACTCCAAAAATGGGATCTGGGAAAGGGCCTATTATTAGTATTTTCATAGTTTTAGTTTGGGGATTTTAAAGGTTTTAATAATAATGATTACAAAGGTTGAGTAATAAATGAAACGAACGGATGATCTTAAATTATATTCGAAACTGTATGGAATAAATGCTACAGTAATGATAAATAAAATAAATCCAGAAATGATTTTGTTATTAGATAATAATCTTAGGATGACGCCTTCACAATATGAAAAAAAGATTCCAACAAAAAAATAGAAAAAAAACGCAATATTAGGATAGGTAAAAATTTCTCCAATTGCTGTAAAAGGTGCATAGGGGTTAATTCTTAACTCTTTATAAATGATATACCAGTCTGTCATAAACCCTGGAGAGGGGTTAAGACTGGTGTATAAATAGCTGTATTCAACAGGGTTTTCAATTAGTGTTTTGTAGGTCGCAAATATTCCAAAAACAAGTGTATAGTATATATTGAAAAAGGTGTTTTCTACGATAGCTCCTGGATCGTTTATTGGCAGTAGTAGGTAGGGTAGTAATCCATGCGAATCGCTGAGTCTTAGTGCAATATTGTAGCCCATAAATATGACAATAAATGGGCTAATAAAAACCCAAAAAATTTGCCTTTCAGAAGGTTTGAAATATAGCACATACACGACAAAACAATACACCATGAAATAAATGGTAGCCATTCTGGAGCCAAACCCAATACAGAGTAAGGTTACAAAAACTGATATGGCAAACGAACTTAAGATTCTGTTTTTATATAACACGCCTGCCAAAAACATTAGTGATAACAAGCTATATTCCAAGGTCATAACTCCGAGTTTGTTGGCTTCCATTGTATAGCTGTTTCTAATAAAGAATTCGTTTCCATACAGCGTCCAAAGTAGGATTAAGTCAATCGCGATAATGACAATGGATAGCAGCTCCAACACCTGAACACTTATTGAAGGAAGTTTAATGGTCAAATCAAATTTAAAGTCTTTGTTTTTTGATACACGAAAAGCGTACTTGTAAAATACCACACCAATACTGAAGTAAATCAACATTTTGATGAATGTTTCAATGGCCGTAGAGAACGCCGTGTCGTTTATTCTGTCCAATTGAGCAATATTAAATTTCCAATCCTCTGGCATAAAATGGTGATACGGTATTGATAATAACAAGCTTAGAAGAAAAAAGGAATAAAAAACAACAATGGGCGAAAAAAAGGTAAATTTCGTTCTGGACTTTACCATGCTCAATAAAATGATTAATAAAAACCAAATCATACTACCCTTGTGTTAATTCCAATGTACTTTCGAACCAATATTGAAGCAACCAGTTGAAATAAAATATTTCCAAGGGAAAACCCTATGGCCATCCCTAAAATACCGTATAAATAAGTCAAAAAGACCCCTAAGCTAAGCGAAAAAATAACAACATAAAAGTAGGGATTCACATAACGTTTTGCAAGGTTGCACATTTCTATGACGTTGTCTGCCTGTCCAAAAAATGCTGCCGAGATATACCCCACTGCTATTACAACCAGTACAGGATATGCTGATACAAATTCCTGGCCAAATAATGCCAATAAAGTTTTCCCAAAGACCACTATAAAAATAAAAATTAAAACAGACGTAAAGAAACCTATCAAGGTAGAGCGTCTTACATGCAATGACAAATTCTTAACATCAGAAAAATATCTTGCAAAGGTCGATGCGTATGTGGATTTTAAGGCTTCCAGTATAATCATCATTATCATTCCTATTTTCAAAGTTATGTCATATTCTGCAACCTCTTCTGGTTTACATATTTGAGATAAAAAAAACCGATCTCCCCATAAAAAAAGAATGGTAATGTAAGATTTAATCATTAGAGACCTATTGTAACTCAAGAATTTTTTCGGGAGTTTTAACGGCTTTGTAGTGCTGTAAGTGAAACGCTTTTTGGTCCAATAATACGATAACAAATACATCAACACTATTGACAGTAAATGAGAGGCATAAATTAGTAATGGTAATGTAGACTCAAAAAGTAAGAGAAAAACAAAACAAAAAAGCAAGGTGAAAAAAACTCTCCCCGTGATATTTAAAAATGCAAACTTAGATATTTGAGAGACTCCTCTTAATTTCCCAGAGTTTAGTAAAACTGCGACATTAATGGGTGCAGATGCAATGAAAAACAGAAGGGCTGAATTTTGCGAAACCTTAAAATCACAATACTGAACAAAAGTAAAAATTATGACAGATATAAAAGACGCTAGCAGGATGACTTTATATTCAATTCTCCTAACCCAAAGCGGTATGACTTTGTCTCTCAGTTCCGAAAACAGCTTTACAAAATGAACATCAACACCAAACTTTAATAACGTACTAAGAAACATAAATATGGATAACCCATATACAAATATTCCATAAACCCCCTTAGAAAAATTACTGATAATGAATAGTGATAAAATGTAATTGGAAATTACCGATCCTGCTCGCAATAGGATATAATAAAAGGATTGCCGTTGATTGTCGTCATTTATTATATGACCAAGAAAATTAATCTGTTTTATCTTCAACATAAATCCGTTTTAACTCAATAAATAAATCCCTTGACCAATTTTATTAATACGAGATTCAAGGTTATGAGCTCTTAAATGCATTGCAGCCAAAATAAACATCCTCTTTCATACTAATCTTTGACAAGATCTTTTACTTCGAATAACGACTAATTATTTATCCTCAAAAACTTTTAAGTCACGCTAGTATTCTAAAATTTTTAATGCTTTTGGCGCAATGAGTATATTGTTTTTATCCCCCGTAGCTGACTCCCAACTCTGGGATTTTTTTAAGCGATCTGTTGGCCCCATAATTACCCTTATTTGATCAGCTTTAAACACTGTTCTTAAGGAGCATTTAAACCATCCTGATTCTAGTTTTTCTATAGAGGTGTCGGCTGCATCAGCCAACTCAGCTCCGGTAACCGAAGACGACACTACTTCGCCACGCTCTAAATCAAAAATAGCATCAATTCTGTTTGGATAGACCGATTGAATCCGAAGCCCAAATGCTGAGCCAACATCTCCCTTTTTGACAACAGCACTAATTTGGTATTCGCTTCCATTGTATATTTCTATATTATCAATGGATAAGTACCCCGGTTTGTCAGTATCTGATCTAGAAACCTTGTAAACGGCGTTTTGATCAAATGTATCTTGAACTTTGTCCGTGTTGGTTTGAGCATGACGCCACAGGGAAAATTCGGGGACCGAGGCTTCGCTTACCGGTTTTTCCTGCTGTTTGATGATCGTTTCAATGGAACTTGAATCTTTAGGTTGATTCTTATTGTTTTCCGTTTTGTTTTTACAAGAAATAGTTAGTGCAATTGCAAATAATAAAATTGTTTTTTTCATCGTTTTATAAGATTTGGTTTATGTTTAATTTCGTTTTGATTGTTGTTGATACCAGTGGTACATGTTCTTGATGCCCTGCCTCAGCTCTATTTGGTGTGTCCAACCCAAAGCCCTCAATTTAGAAACCTCAGTCAACTTTTTCAGGGTGCCATCAGGTCTTTCGGAATTGAAAAATAATTGCCCCTTAAAACCTACGATTTTTTTTATTAACTCTGCCAATTCTTTAATAGAAACATCCTCTCCTGTGCCAATATTAATATGTGTATTTCGTATTTCCTTTTGATCTTTAGTAAAAGTGTCGTCGAAGTTTCTGTTTTCCATGATAAAAACACAAGCATCTGCCATATCCTCGCTCCACAAAAACTCTCTTCTGGGACTTCCTGTCCCCCAGATTTCTACAGAATCTGGCGTTACACCAAATGATTTTAGATAGTTTAACGCCTCTTGTTTGGAATGTAATTGTAAATCTTTTAGAACAGCGTCGAAATTTCCTTCTGATAACAACTTCGCTAGATGCATTTTTCGAACCAATGCGGGTAACACATGAGAGGTTTCCAAATCAAAATTATCATTAGGACCATACAAATTGGTTGGCATCACAGAAATAAAATTTGTACCGTATTGCAGGTTATAGCTTTCGCACATTTTGATGCCTGCTATTTTGGCTATGGCATAGGGTTCATTAGTGTATTCTAATGAGTCCGAAAGTAAATAGGATTCTTTCATAGGTTGTGGGCAGTGTTTTGGGTATATGCACGTACTCCCCAAAAATAACAATTTTTTGACACCATGAACGTAACTTTGATGAATCACATTGTTTTGAATCATTAAGTTATCGTAAATAAACTCTCCTCTATAAGTGTTATTTGCAACGATACCGCCAACCTTTGCTGCTGCCAAAAAAACATATTGAGGTCGTGCCGTTCTAAAAAATTCTACAACTGCGTTAGAATCCGTTAGATCCAATTCTGCGTGAGTTCTTGTAATGATATTAGTATACCCTTTAGTGGTAAGGTTTTTAACTAAGGCACTTCCTACTAATCCTCGGTGACCTGCAACATATATTTTGGCATTTTTATGCATTCTGGTTATTCAAAGTAATTTTTAATTGAAAATCCTCCGTTCTTGAGGTATTGTTTTTTTTCCATCAACTTTAAGTCACTTTCCATCATTTCTGTTACAAGGTCCTGAAGTTCATATTTTGGGGTCCACCCTAATTTTTCTTTGGCTTTTGTAGCGTCCCCGATTAATAAATCGACCTCAGTTGGCCTAAAGTATTTTGGATCTACAGCCACAACTTCTTTTCCAATCTCTATTTGAACGGCTTTAGAACTACAGGATTTTATATAGCCTTTTTCTTGTACTCCTAAACCACGGAATTCCAATTCTACACCAATATGCTTAAAGCACATTTTAACAAAGTCTCTTACCGTTGTTGTCTTGCCGGTTGCAATAACCCAATCTTCGGGCTCTTTCGCTTGAAGAATCATCCACATCATTCGAACATAGTCTTTAGCATGACCCCAATCGCGCTTAGCATCTAAATTTCCTAAGTATACTTTGTCTTGAAGGCCCAAGGCTATCTTGGAGGTTGCTCTTGTTATTTTACGTGTCACAAAGGTTTCTCCACGCACTGGAGACTCATGGTTAAATAAGATGCCATTGCAAGCGAAAATATCGTAGGCTTCCCTGTAGTTGACCGTAATCCAATACGCATACATTTTTGCAACAGCATAGGGACTTCTTGGATAAAAAGGCGTGGTTTCAGATTGAGGAACTTCTTGGACTTTACCATAAAGCTCCGAAGTTGATGCCTGGTAAATTTTGGTCTTGTTTTCCAGTCCTAAAAATCGAATGGCTTCTAAGAGTCTGAGGGTTCCAATGCCATCTGCATTGGCGGTATACTCTGGCATCTCGAACGAAACATGTACATGACTCATGGCGGCCAGATTATAAATTTCATCGGGCTGCACCTCTTGAATTATCCTGGTCAAATTGGTACTGTCGGTCAAATCACCATAGTGCAAAAAGAAGTTTTGGTTATCCACATGCGGGTCTTGATACAAATGATCAATTCGTTCTGTGTTAAAAGAGGATGCTCTTCTTTTTATACCATGGACAATGTAGTTCTTTTTAAGAAGAAACTCACTCAAGTAAGCGCCGTCTTGGCCAGTCACGCCTGTGATTAATGCGGTTTTTTGCATGATTTAGTCAATTCTAAGATTTGTGATTTTATTTAAACTTACCTTCCAATTTTTTATTGTACAACTGAAAGTGTTTTCAATTTTATTTGTACGCATTGCGCTATACGCTGGCCGTCGTGCTGCGGTGGGGTAATCTATAGTTTTAATGGGTTTAACCTCAACATCACTTTTGAATTGTTTAAAAATTTCTGCGGCAAAATCATACCAAGAGACGGTACCGTTATTACAATAATGATACACTCCGTATTGATTGGACGAAGACAGGACTATTTTAATCAAAACCTCCGCCAAATCTCCTGCATAAGTGGGATTTCCAAATTGGTCTGCCACGACATAAATTTCATGTTTTGTCTCCGACAATTTTAGCATGGTTTTGAAAAAGTTTTTGCCAAACTCGGAATACAACCACGAGGTTCTAATGATAAAAAAACGGTCCATAATCTGTTGAATATAACGCTCCCCCTGGAGTTTACTGGCGCCATAAACCCCCAAAGGGTTTGGGGGGTCTGTTTCGTGGTACGGGGTGTGTTTTTGTCCGTCAAAAACAAAATCCGTGGAAATGTGAAGAAGCGTAACCTGGTGTTTTTTACAAATTTCAGCCAAGTTTCGAGCCCCCTCGGCGTTAACAGCATAAGCCAGTGTTTGTTGTGTCTCCGCCAAATCCACAGCGGTATATGCCGCACAATTAATGCAATAGTCGGGCTTATTCTTAGAAAAATACGCTTCTAAAGTTGTAGGGTTCGTAATGTCAAAATCGGGTAAATCTTGGAAATCAACATCCAACAACTCTTGATCTTTTACCGCTCTTCTTAAACATTGACCAAGTTGCCCATTTCCTCCTGTGACTGCAATTTTTATCATATTTCAAGAGCTGTAAATTTCGGGAGCTTTAAATCTTTATCGGAAAGGAGCAGTTGATTTTCAGGAAGCTTCCAGTCTATGGCCAGATGGTTGTCGTTGAATAAAATTCCACCCTCAGCTGCCTTGTTGTAATAATTATCGCATTTGTAAGAAAAAATAGCGGTATCAGTTAACACCACGAACCCATGAGCAAAACCCCGTGGGATGAATAATTGCTTGTTGTTTTCTGCGGATAACTCAATGGAGAAATATTGCCCGTAAGTTGATGAATCGGGCCTAAGATCCACTGCCACGTCTAACACAGTGCCTTGAGTCACGCGAACTAATTTTGCTTGTGCAAATTCTCCCTTTTGAAAATGCAACCCTCTTAAAACACCCCGTGTTGAAACCGATTCGTTGTCTTGAACAAAATGAACCTCATACCCCAATGCTTTGTCAAGTTGTTCTTTTTTATAAACTTCTTTAAAAGATCCACGACCGTCTGAAAAAACGTTTGGTTCCAATACAATACAGCCATTTAAAGAAGTTCGATTAAACGTCATGCTTTTTCCTTGGGTGATGTTTTGTATTCTGGGTTATAGCGTTCTAGGAATTTGAAAAATTCTAGACCTAACAGTGCCGTAAGACTAAGTAACAAAAGGGCGACAACATAATAGAATTTGATATGAATTTTGACCCCAAACAAATATCTTTTATCTTCAATATTACCGCTGTCTTGGTTGCTGGAAACTATATCTATTATGTTTGCTTTATCCTTGATTTGTCTATCTATAATGACTCGCTCTCGACGTAGCTCAATGTCATTTTTATACAAGTCATATTCACGAGTTTTGTTCTTATCGTTGTTCCCTTCAAATGTAATTCCTATTTCAGAGCTGATTTTTGGGTCTATTTGTTGTTCCAACACTCGTTTATACGTTCGTTGTAAAGAATCTGATTGTAACAAAGATCTTTCAATCGCTAATTTTTGACTTTGAAATTGACTGAGGTCTTTGTTTTGTTCGTTAATAAAAAACGTACTTTCAGTAATGCTCTTGATTATATTTTCAAAAACGTTTTTAAACTTTTCTCTGCCTTTGGATGTTATGATCAGTTTTTGAAACTTGTATTTGTAGGTTGCTATGTTGTTTATATAATCTTGATAATCGACCTTAGAGGCTGCCAATGAATCTAATTCCTTAATGTATTTATTAAACATGAGAATTTTGTCGTTGTCTGTTACTATCGGCTGCAGTTCTATTCTAATTATGTCTTCCGCTGTTTCTTTTTTTATGCCCAGATTTTGAGCAAGCACATCATAATCCTTATCTTTCAATAGACCGTTATAAAAATCAACGGAATTATATAACTTTTCTCCAGTTTCATAATTTTGTTTTAAGCTAAAAGTGGATTTATATTGTTTTTCTGAATTTCTTTCTACAAAAAAACCTAGAATGAGCCCAAGGACAAGCGCAGAAGAAAAGACAAGTGCTCGTTTCTTTAAAAAAAAGACAATCCAAACAAAGGCCAAAAATAGGTGC
>CAJXUB010000043.1 GCA_913061125.1 uncultured Flavobacteriaceae bacterium | reverse complement strand
TAAAGTCTTGGGAACAAGTTATCAATCCTTAGATTTAGCAGAAGATCGAGGATCTTTTTCTACGCTACTGAAAGAGAACAATATACCATACCCCGAATTTGATACCGCAGAAACAGCAGAACAAGCCATTGCGGTGGCCGATAAACTAAATTTCCCAATTTTGGTGCGCCCCTCTTATGTCCTCGGTGGACAAGGTATGAAAATTGTAATCAATAAGGAAGAACTTGAAAAACATGTTGTCGATTTACTTCGGAAAATTCCAAATAATAAACTATTATTAGATCACTATTTGGACGGAGCCATTGAGGCCGAGGCCGATGCCATTTGCGATGGCGAAAATGTGTACATCATAGGAATCATGGAACACATCGAGCCCTGCGGAATTCACTCTGGCGATAGTAACGCAACCCTGCCGCCATTCAACCTTGGCGATTTGGTGATGCAACAGATTAAGGATCATACCAGAAAAATTGCATTAGCCCTGAATACCGTTGGATTAATCAACATTCAGTTTGCAGTTAAAAACGATAAAGTTTACATTATCGAAGCCAACCCAAGAGCGTCCAGAACAGTGCCCTTTATCGCCAAGGCCTATGGAGAGCCCTATGTGAATTATGCCACAAAAGTGATGTTGGGTCACAGTAAATTATCAGATTTTGAATTCAATCCTAAACTGGAGGGGTATGCCATTAAACAACCTGTTTTTTCGTTTAATAAATTTCCGAATGTTAACAAACAACTTGGGCCAGAAATGAAGAGTACCGGCGAGAGTATTTTGTTTATTGACAGTTTAAAGGATGATGCGTTTTACGATCTCTATGCCAGACGAAAAATGTATCTTAGTAAATGATATAAAAGGCGGCGTTTAGTCGCTTTTTTTTGTTAGTATAAAATCAAACTGAATGGTTACTACGTCACTGACTTTATTGCGTACAATTTTTGGAATTTCAACCCCATATTCTGAAGCATTGACCTTAACAAAACCATTGAAAATCAATTGATTATCTGTTAGATTGAGAGTAGCGAAGGTGCTTACTGCATTGGTAACACCATGCATTTGTAGGGTTCCAGAAAGCGTTGCGTTTTGTATTCCTGTTTGGGATTTAAATTGTTCAATTTTCCCTTTAAAAATAGCTTTTGGAAATTTAGAACTTTCAAGATAATTTTCGTTAAAATGTTCTTCCATCAATGCATTTTTAAACCGAAACCCTTTAACTAGGGCCAAAATAGCCATTTCGCCATTTGCAGAATTAAAAATGGCTGTAACAGTTTCATTGTTGGCTTTGACCTCCTCAAAAGCAGGCATGGAGGCCTCAAATGAAACCGTTCCTGAGCGTGTCAAATATTTACTTTGACCAAAGCAAATATTGATACAAAACAGCGCTGCGAGGATGAATATTCTCATTCTAAAAACCCTTCATTTATCCATTCTTCAACCAAGTCTATGCTGGTTTGAGGTAACCTCGTTCCGTATTTTGGCATAAAACCACCTTCTCCAGGTTGTCGGTTCATACGGTTAAGGGCATTGGTGTTTTCAAATGCAGATTTCACTTCGCTGTAGTTGGTCATAGGGATCGATGCACCGGCAACTGCAGGGTTAGAATGACAACTCACACAATTGGCATTAATTATAGGAGCTACATGAATGGCGTACGTGATATCGTCAGCAGGATCAATCTGTTCAGTCAGGTCGTTCTCGCTGGCGTACTCACAACTTTGAAGAATTGTAAAAAGCGAAAAAATCACAAAATACGGATTAATTTTCATCAAATTAAAAGTTAAATAGATTCAAATTTAATCAATTTTCTATCCAATTTTGATCATTTTTATTCAAATCCTTGTATCTTAACAAAGATTTAAAATTTTTCAAAAGTGAAACCATTCAAAATAATAAGTGTTTTTCTTGTCCTGTTTGGGGTAATATGTTTGGTTTTTTTCATCAATAAATCGCACAGGGACATCAGCCAAGAGAAGGCGATTTTTCAATTGAATTCGAATAGTTTGTTGTCTCATTTTGTAAAGGATGAAATGACGGCCTCCAACACGTATTTAGACCAAACCCTTGAAGTTTATGGTTTGGTAACCGAAATTAATATGAATTTTTTAACATTAGATGATAAAATTTACTGTAAATTTGAAAAAGAAATTTCCCAAAATCTATTAAATACCAACTTAAAAGTCAAAGGCCGTTGTATTGGTTTTGACGAGTTATTGGAACAAATTAAGTTGGATCAATGCACATTACAAAATCAATAATTGTACTTTTATTTTGCTCTCAAATGTTGGGCGCTCAAACGGATATTTTCGAACTGGCAAAACGTGTCATTAAACAGTAGCAAGTCTTATGAAATTTAGACTAATTTTTGCTTTTTTTTTGACATGTATTTTGACCTTTGGTCAGGATGATCTTTTAAGTGAAATCGATACTGAAAATGCTGTGTCTTCAGAAGTTAGTTCGGTTTTTAAGGGGCTTAAAATCATTAATTTTGAGTCCACCAAAATGGTTAAAAAAGGTGGATTTTACTTTGTAGTTTCTCACCGTTTTGGCAGTGTAAAAAATGGATTTAAAAATCTTTTTGGGTTAGATGAAGCTGTTACACATTTGAATTTTATTTACGGTATTTCGGACGGTCTAAATGTAAGTATTGCCAGAAGCTCCAACCAAAAAATATACGAATTATCCTCCAAGTTGCGGTTGGTCAAACAAACTGATACCCGTCCCGTTTCTGTTGTGTTTTATAGCTCCATTTTGGCCAATACCGCTCTAAACACAGACAACCTTCCTAGGCTTGAATTTAACCACCGTTTAAGCTATGTTGCACAGCTCTTAATCTCTAGGAAATTCAGTGAATCCTTATCCTTTCAACTATCGCCTACTTTCTTTCATGAAAATTATGTTGTTAACGATAATCAGGACAATTCGCAGTACGGTTTGGTTGTTGGAGGACGCTACAAATTAGGCAAACGCTGGTCTCTAAATCTTGAATATGGAGCCCATCTCAACAGAGTTGCCAACGCCTTGTACAATAACCCATTATCTGTTGGGTTTGATATCGAAACGGGCGGTCATGTGTTTCAACTGCATTTCACCAACTCACAATTTATGAATCCAAATGGTGTTTTTTCCAACAGTACTGGCGATTGGGCGGAGGGCGATTTTTATTTCGGCTTTAACATAAGCCGTTCGTTTTAGTTTGATTTAATTGGCTTTTCTTAAATAATATTTTTGGAAGAAGTGGTAGCCCAAAACCATCACTCCTGAATAGAATAAATCACCTAACAATGAATTTCTAAAAAAGGGCAGGGCTAAGGTATAGCACTCGGCTAGCCCTGTCCAAGTTTTTGGATATCCCAATAACCAAACGCCAAAATTTGTAATCACAAAAAAACTAACGCTTCCAGAAAGAACCGTCCCAAGGGTCATGGTTTTTCTTTGGATTCCTATAAAACTGGCCAACATAAAAGCCAAATAAACAAACACCGTAATACTAGAAAATCCTAAAAATAAGTCCGATAAAATCATGATTATCAGGGGGAGGGTGTACGCCATAATTTTATTTGAAAAATGCACACCTCCGAACAAGGCAATAGCCGTTATTGGTGTAAAATTGGGAGCATGGGGAACCAATCGACTCAGAGCAGCAACCGCAATTATCGCTAGGATAACTAAATTGGTTTTATGGGTTTTGTATAATGGCATCTGTACATTTTTTTCAAAATTAGTAATATTTCTAAAACTGTAATTTAACCTACCAAATTTTTATATTAGTTATTGGCAATTTTTTTAACCCAATATCATGAAATAAACCACTTTTATTTCTTTATGCCTGTTTCTTTTTGTTGTTGCTACTGGGTGGACGCAGGACTCAATCAGCACCCCTTTGGATTTAATTTTAAATTTTAAAAATCAACAAACATTAGCGTTTCCAATGTTTTTGAGACGTTCGAATTTAACAGCGGAGGAGGGGTTTGAATTGGTTCCGAGGTTTTGTTACTTCCTTGGATGAGATCCAGTGCTTTTTTCAATAACGGCTCTTCAGTATCTCCAATGGTACCATAATTGGCTGCTTTTTCGACAAATTCATGGTCGGGTGCTATTCCAGAAGGGGGGACTTCAGTGTTGTTTTTATTTACAGTAATGGCTATGAGGGGCAGTAGGGCATAGGTGTGTGCTGGGTTGGCATTATTTCGATTAAAATTGGGCGAATCGTAAATTATTTGAGATGCTTGGGATTTCCCAACCGTGTTGTCGCCAATTTGAATGACGTCAATATAAGCATCTAAACTATTGATAATCATCTCACTAGCAGATGCCGATCGGTTTGAAGTTAGCACATACAATTGATCTAAATTTAAACTGTTGATGCTGGTGCCATCGCTCAGTTCGTTCGTAAAATTAAAATTGTAATTGTTATCAGATAAGGTTTCATTGTATTTGAGGGTAGTGAAAATTTGGTTGTTAAAATTACCTGTAATCATACTCCCCAATGCCGTTGCTGTTCGAATACTTCCTCCAGAATTATACCGTAAATCCAAAACCAAATGATCTACATTGGCAGATTTAAATATCCCAAAAACCTGATTGAGTTCGTTGTCAAACTCATTCACAAAACCGTTGTACATGAGGTATCCAATTTTTTCGTTGTTTTGCTCAATTACGGAATGATAATACACCGGGTTTTCTGTGTAAACAGTTTTGGTTAGCGTTATGGACGTGTTGGTATCGGAAAGACTATCGTCATCTGTTGATTCTGTTCCATTGTCGTTATATACGGCCAAATTTAGGGTAAATGAGTCGTTGTTTAAAAAACTTCCAATATTGGAATTAGTTAAATCTTGCCCATTAATTTTATTAAAAACATGCCCTCTTGTGAGGTTTGACAAACTCGCACTACTGTTTGGAAGAACCAACCTGACGATGCCAAAAACCGAGGCGTTGCTTCCGGGCGTGTAATAAAAATTAAACTCTGCGCCATGGCTTTTGGACACCCCGCTAAGTTGCTGCTCCAACGCAAAATAATCGGATGTAATTACACTAAAACGATCGACATTCTCACGGTCATGAATCAAGGATTCGAATAAAATTTCTGGTGAATAAAAGGCGTTCAAATAATCTTGATATTCCTGTGAGGTTTCAAAGCGTTCATCGGCCAGGTCATCCACATCGGCTTTGTACAAATACACCTTATTCATGGCCTTCCAAATGAAGTCTTTGATACTGCTGGAAGAGGTTAAATTATCGTCGTTATCTTCAAAACATGCTGTAAATAGCCCCATGGCTATTAGCAGAAAAATCCCTTTAATTGTTATTTTCATAATGGATGTTCAATGAGTTGTTCATGTATTAGCAAAAATAATACCCTTTTTTATATTTTTGAAAAAATTGGGTTTATCCTCCGCCAGAAAACCCCGTAAAACAACCACAATGTACAGTAAAATATTAGTTATTTTTAAAAAAAATACATTAAGTTGTAACAAAATTAAAACCCGTTCGTCATTACTGTAACATGAAAAACCTATGAACGAAAACGAATATTTGGCGTTGGTAGACCCTTTGAAGCATAAGTTATTTCGTTTTGCTAAACGGTTTTTAGTGTCTGTTGAGGAGGCCGAAGATGCCACTCAAGACGTTCTTTTAAAATTATGGACACACCGCGATAAACTCAGTCATTATAAAAATCCGGAGGCCTTTGCCATGACCATCACCCGAAACCATTGTTTGGATCGGCTAAAGTCTAAGCAAGCCAACAACCTAAAAATCACCCACAGTAACTATCAGGACAACACGGCCTCGTTGCAGCACCAAATTGAAACTAAAGATAGCGTTAGATTGGTTGAACAACTGATTGAAACATTGCCAAAAAAACAGCAACTCATTATACAATTGCGCGATGTAGAATGCTATGATTTTAAAGAAATATCTGATGTTTTGGACATGAGTGAGACCGCTGTTAGAGTGGCTCTATCTAGAGCAAGAAAGACATTAAGAAAACAATTAATTCAAGTACATAACTATGGAATTAAAACAAGTTGAAACCCTGTTAGAATCCTATGAATTGGGCCAAACTACCCTTTCGGAAGAAGCCCAACTTAAGGCCTATTTTAACAACCATAAGGTTCCGACCCATTTGGAACATTATCGCATCATGTTTCAGTATTTTTCGAATGCTGAGCAGCAAACATTTAATGCCGAATTACCCTCAAAAAGGCACTCATTGAATTTTAAGGTAATGTCCATTGCCGCTTCGGTAGCCCTATTGTTTGGCGTATTTTTAAATGGTGGAAATTTATTTAATTCCAACGCAAAATCATTCTCGCAGGAGGAATTGCAAACGTACAATCAGGCCAAAACAGCCCTTGAGTTTTTGTCTTTCAACTTAAACAAAGGCACCGCCTCTCAAATGAATGCCCTCAGTACCGTTTCTAACGCGATTCAAAAGGGCCAAGAAAATCTTGTTTTACTTCAAAACTTTAACACTACGACCAATAAAATTTTTAAATTAAACCCGTAAAAAGAACACAATGAAACATCTATTTACCCTTATTATTTTAGCCATAACACCACTGGCTTTTGCGCAAAGTATTTTTGAAAAATACGAAGATATGGACAACGTAACCTCCGTTGTAGTGAATCAGAAAATGTTCAGTATGCTGGCAGAAATGCAAATCAAAACCAACGATCCCGAAGCCGATGCTTTTTTGGAACAAGTTAAAGCACTGAACAATTTAACCGTTTACACCACTGACGATGATGCCATTTGTAAAGCCATTATGGCTGATGTAAAACAATACGTTAAATCTACAAATATGGAAGAATTAATGCGTATTAAAGATGGCGAGCAAAACGTCAAATTCTACGTCCTTTCAGGACGTGATGAGAATCACGTCTCCGAGCTCTTGATGTTGGTCAATGGACTTTCCGAAGTTACTAAAAAGCAAAACATCAAAGTAGGGGGACAAGATCGGGTGGTAGAGACGGTCTTACTCTCTCTAATGGGCGATATTGATCTCAGAAAAGTATCGGAATTGACCAATCAGCTAAATGTTCCTGGTGGCGAACAGCTGAAGAAAGCATCTAAAGGAAAAAAATAATGAATTTAAAATCCCTAATTATAGCTCTTAGTTGTTATTTTACAGTTTTTACAATCGGCTGTGAATCCAAACCTACCTTACAAACCTATTTTGTGGATCATCAGGAAGTCCCAGATTTCATATCGATGGACGTCCCAATCTCTTTTTTAGGTGCTGATAAATTACAATTGACCGATAATCAGCAGGATGCCATCGATTCTATAAAAAAGCTAAACATGTTAGGGTATAGTCTCAAATCCGGCTCAAGAGACACCTACTCTCAAGAAGTTAAAACCATCAAATCGCTTCTTAAATCCGAAAGATACAATGAACTTATGCGGGTAGGGAATTCCAAAGATGGCCGAGTCCGAATTCACTACGTTGGGCATGAAGATGCCATTGACGAGTTGGTTGTTTTTGGAACCTCCAAGGCGCATGGTTTTGCTGTTATTCGTGTGCTAGGGAACAATATGGATGTCTCCAAAATCATGGAATTAGGCCCTATCCTTAATAAATTGGACACCCGAGATCTTAACGTGGAAGGGTTTTTAGATTTTATGTTTTAATAGGTTTTTTCCAAACCAAAAATGAGCGCTCCAGCCCCCCCCTTGAGCGTTTTTTTATAGCCCTATGTAATTGGAAGGGGAAATGGTTCTAAGTTCGTTTTTGATGGCATCACTAACGTCCAAAGTTTCGATAAAATTAGCAATAGATTCTTTGGTGATTCCAGTATTTGTACGAGTCAAACCTTTTAGGGTTTCGTAAGGATTTGGGTAGCCCTCACGCCGTAAAATAGTTTGAATGGCCTCCGCAACAACGGCCCAATTATTTTCCAAATCGTCACTAATTTTCGATTCATTAAGCAGTAATTTTTTCAACCCTTTAATTGTAGCTTTTAGAGCAATTAAGATGTGCGCAAAGGGAACTCCAGCATTTCTCAACACCGTACTGTCCGTTAAATCGCGTTGCAATCTTGATATGGGCAACTTGGACGACAAGTGATTTAATAGCGCATTGGCAATACCTAAATTTCCTTCACTATTTTCAAAATCAATAGGGTTCACTTTATGCGGCATGGCAGAACTTCCAACCTCACCTTGCTTGATTTTTTGTTTAAAATAATCCATTGAAATGTAGGTCCAAACATCTCGATTTAAATCAATAATAATAGAATTAATTCGTTTCATACCGTCAAAAAGTGCCGCCATGTGGTCGTAGTGCTCAATTTGTGTGGTTGGAAAGGAATGCGTTAAACCCAGGCCACCCAGAAGTGACTCTGCAAATGATTTCCAGTCTGTTTCGGGGTAGGCCAAGTGGTGGGCATTAAAATTTCCAGTAGCACCGCCAAATTTCGCGGCATGTGGAATTTGTTTTAGGATCTCCAATTGCTGTTGCAATCGAACCTTGAAAACATCAAATTCTTTTCCCAGTCGAGTGGGTGAGGCGGGTTGTCCGTGCGTTCTTGCCAACATTGGAACATCTTTCCATTGTGTGGTGTAGTTTTCGAGAGCACCAATCAAATCTGTTACCGCCGGAATATAAACTTCTTCCAAAGCATGTTTTATACTCAACGGTATTGCAGAATTATTGATGTCCTGAGAAGTCAAACCAAAATGAATAAACTCTTTGTATTGTCCCAAATTCAATGCATCAAATTTCTGTTTGATGAAATACTCCACTGCCTTAACATCGTGGTTGGTGGTTTGTTCAATGGTCTTTATCGTTTTTGCATCTTCCGAAGAAAAATCAGTATAAATGTGCCGTAACGCTTTAAACATCGAGTGGTCAAAATCTTTAAGTTGGCTAAGCGGCAATTCACAGAGTGAAATGAAATATTCCACCTCAATCAAAACACGGTATTTTATTAGTGCTTCTTCTGAAAAATAGGAGGCAAGTTCTTTTGTTTTGGAATTGTATCGTCCATCAATTGGTGAAATGGCGGTGAGCGGTGACAAAGACATTGGTTTGAAATTTAAACGACAAAGATATTACTTTTCTTGAGAAGAATTTGAAATCCACCAAAGTTTAGAGGGTTAAAATTCCTATTTTTGAAAATAGTATAAAAGTGCCTTTATGAAAGATTCCAAAACATTATTGTGCATCGGTTGGGTGTTTCCAGAGCCAAAATCTTCGGCCGCTGGTACACGAATGCTTCAATTGTTGGACTGTTTTTTGGAACAGGGCTATGACATTACGTTCGGAACAACCGCGAATTTCACAGAACACGCTGTGGATCTTACCAAAAAAGGAATCCAAGTCGTACCACTGCAGTTGAATAGCGACTCTTTTGATACATTTATTCTCAACTTAAATCCCGCCGTGGTTCTTTTTGACCGCTTTATGACCGAAGAGCAATTTGGCTGGCGGGTGGCCCAACATTGTCCCAATGCCATCCGAATTTTGGACACCGAAGATTTACATTTTTTAAGAAAATCTCGTGAAAAACACTTAAAATCCAAGATTCATTTTTCAAAACAATTCATCAATTCCGATATTGCAAAACGCGAAATAGCCAGTCTTTATCGCTGCGATTTAACCCTGATTATTTCTGAAGTTGAATATGACATTTTGACCCGAGATTTTCAAATTGACCCCTCGTTACTGCTTTACATTCCACTATGGGTTGAGTCAGATTTTGATGGCTCAACACAGTTAAATCCATCGTTTGAACAACGTCAACATTTCATATTTATTGGTAATTTTCTACATGCCCCTAATGCTAATGCAGTAGAATTTTTAAAATCAAACGTTTGGCCTCGGCTGTCCCGCGCAATTCCAGAGGCGGTGTTGCATATTTATGGCGCCTACGCAAAATCCAAACACCTGTCTTTATCTGATCCTAAAAACAACTTTTTGGTTCACGGATTTGTTGAGGATGCCCACGCTACCATCAGCGCTGCCCGTGTAATGTTGGCTCCGCTTCAATTTGGTGCGGGACTAAAAGGAAAAATTTTTGATGCCATGAGTTGTGGAACACCATGTATGATGACAGCCATTGCCGCAGAAGGTATTTTTGGAACCCTTCAGCCCAACGGAAGTATCGAAAACAATATGGATGAATTTGTAAAAAGGGCTATTGAATTGTACAGTAACCCAACCCTGTGGAAAACAGCACAAAATCATGGATTTGATGTGTTGAAAATGCGTTTTAATTCCAAAGTATTTATTCAAAAATTATACGAAAAAATCAACCAATTATCTCAAGATTTAGAAGCGCACAGATTGCAAAATTTTACTGGGATTTTACTGCAGCACCACAGCCTGCAGTCTACCAAATATCTCTCGAAGTGGATTCAGGCCAAAAATAAAATCAATTGATGGCTTATTATCTGGCCAATTTAGCGGCCAACCATGCCATCGGGATGTAGGCCAGTCCTAAATCTATCACCGTAAACCATGCGGGGGAGGGCAGTTGTAAAATCATCGTAATTCCTCCAATTAAAAAGAAAAAACCCACTGTATAAGCTGGAAACTTGTGGGTTGATTTTGACAACCGTTGTGCCACAAACGCACCAACAAAAGTCCCTATTGCATGGGCCAAAAATGGGAAAAGAAAATGAAATGGCGTGTAGCGGTGAATGTTACGTTTTATGCTTTCTACATTTGAAGGATCAACTCCTTCTGGAACAAAAGTGCTTGTTAGGATAATCAGACCGTAATTAACTAATCCGCCAATAGACAGCCCCAAAACGATGCAAGCAAAAATTTTTAAAAATTGTAACAATGATGTCATGCGGGTGCTTTAAACCGCAATGTATAAAAAAAACGCACACGCCCCGTATTTTTATACCGTTTGTGTGCGTTTCGGGCAGTATAGCTTCGGGGTTGAAAAGCTATAACCGCTTTTTAAAGATTAAATTTAGAAGGAATAAAATGATTAAAGCACCTATTGCACCAGTTAAAATGGCACCAACCCATCCTGTTCCTAAATTAACACCTAGTTCTCCTAACGACCAGCTTCCAACGAAACTGCCGATGATTCCTACAATGATGTTACCAAGTAAGCCCAAGCTGCTTCCCTTAAATAGGGTACTTCCAAGCCACCCAGCAACTGCTCCAATTAAAATTGTACTAATAATTTCCATGTTGTTATAATTATGTTGATTAAAAAACGATGTAAACAACACATCCTCAATGCGAAAAAAAACGAAACTAAATGTAAAGGCGTTTCGGTAATGTTCATGTTGGGGCATGTAAGATTACAATTCAAAATTACAAAAAATGATAAGACAAAAAAAAATTTAGTTAACTTTTTTTTAAGATTTAGGGATTCTGACGGCCCTTACTCAAAATTTTGTACTCCTCATAGCACTCACTAATGGCATCCAAAATTTGTAAATCATTGGCAGTTTTGATAAAATCGTCCGAATAGTTGCATTCACTAATCAAAAGATCTAAATCAATTTTATCCACCTGAAGAAGGGCAGTTAGCATTTCGCGGTCAAATCGAGAAGCTAAAATATTTCGAATTTCGTCTTGCTCTTTCATCTTTCGGAGTTTGCGCATCTCGCGAGGTTTTTTTCCAAAAATATTATGTAAGAAATTGGCCGGATTAAAAATAGCACCCAAAACCTTGGTGACCATACTGGGCGATCGGGGGCTGGATTCGTAGCCGGTATTTAAACCAGAAATGCTGTATCGAACATTTTTTTGGATGGGAACTTGCTTAATGTCAATTTCCAAATATCCTGTAAGTTTTAATTTATTAACAACAACCTCCTCTAGGGCAAGAGCCAATTCCGTCATTTCGATGGTGGTTCGGTTTCCAAAGTTAATCCAGTCGTTCGTAACTCTGACTTTTATGGATTTAAATCCTAAAAATGACAAATGGAGGGTATCGTTGACTTTGGCTTGAATTTCAAATTCACCAGCGCTGTTGGTGGTGGTTCCAAGGACTTGGTTAAGATTAACAATATTCACGCTTTCCATGGGCGCATCATTGGCCGCATTAACGATTTTTCCTTTAACGGGAGTATTTTGTTGCGCCACAATCTGCAAAGATGTTAAAAAAGTTAGCGAAAAAATCAGTAAACGTTTCATATGAATTTTAACAACTATAAATGTACTAAACTCGAATTACATAGCAAATCTTGGTCCAAAGTTTGTCTAAAGATTAACAAAAAAATTAACGCCGTCGGTTTTTTCTCGGTCTGGAGGCCCCAAAATTTTTACCTCGTGAGGAGAAGGTTGACCGTTTAGAATTTACAGACGCTTGATGTTGACCTCGTTGGCGTTTGCCTTGTTTTCTATGGCGTTTTTGATTTGATTTTTGTTTTTTCTCGTCTGTAATCTCAACATTTACAAATCGACCATTTAATCTAAAATCTGCAAAACCTTCCACCACTTTGGCCAAGTGAATGGCGTCCGTATTAAAAAATGAAAAACTATCTTTTACATCCACTTTATACACATCGCCTTGTTTCAATTCCAGTAAATCTCTAATCATGTCCTTAAGATGCATCCAATCGAACCCGTCCTTTTTCCCAATATTGATGAAATAGCGGATGGAATCCTCGCTGTGCGATTTTGAGCTCGAGGTCATCTTGCTATCGCTAACATTAAGGTTTTTTGCAGTTTTATAATAATTAAAAAAACGACTGAATTCTACAGAAAAGAATTTCTTTATTAAAGTTTCCTTATCCACGCCGTCAAATCTTGCGTTGATATCTTCCAAAAACGGCTCAATATCATGATTAATCTCCGTGTCATGAATTTTTTCAGCCAACGCCTTGAGCTGCAATTCGCAAATCTCCATCCCCTCCGGAATGGGTTTTTTGTCAAACGATTTTTGAAT
>CAJXUB010000042.1 GCA_913061125.1 uncultured Flavobacteriaceae bacterium | reverse complement strand
CGTAGCTGTTGCCTTATTGGTGACTACCAAATTAAAAACAGGATCAGGACTGACATTATAGCACGCGGAATCGGAAATATTATCAATTCTGATAAAGATAGGTTGGTTGTTGTTTAAAGAGTTATAGGACGAAGGAAGAGCATTTTGAGACGTATTGGCATCTTCAAAAGAGGCGTAGTATGACACGTTATAATTTTCGGTAGAGAGTTCTCCTAACAAGTCAAGCGTTTGAAGTTCTAAATCAAAGGTTTCAGTTCCGTCATTGGATGCATCATCGCATAAGAATAAATCGTTAACTGGAGAAATTGGAGGTGCTTCTGTTAGAACTAGGTTGAAAGTGGCTGTAACAAAACAGGTTTCGGTAAGGGCGTCTTCAATTCTGACAAAAATGGGTTCTAAATCCGATGGAATAGTATAGTTCGTTAGGTTGGTTGTGATGGGGCTGACATCATTTTCCGCATCATCTAGTGAGGTATGGTAAGTTAAATTAAAGTCGTCTGTGCTTTGTGACCCATAGATGAGAGTATCATTCTCAGTCAAATCAAAGGTGGGATTACCTGCGTTGCACAGAACTAAATCTGTAATATCTTCAACTACTGGAGAGGATTTGTATTCAATAAAAATGGAATCGGATGTGGAGCACTCTTCTCCAAAAATAATGTCTACGGCATATACGCCAGCTTCACTAATTTCTATGGTTGAGGATGTTTCATTTTCAATAATTTCGTCGTTAAAATACCAAATATGGTCTGCTCCTGGAAGTTGGGAATCTAGTGTAATACTGCCCCCAGCGCACAATGCATTTCCAGCTTCGATGGTTACATCTTCACCAAGATTACCGCCCAAATCAAAACTTCCTGCTTCGAGGAATACGGCGGCATCATAGAGTGTGTCTCCATCATCAGCAATGACTAGTTTTATGGTATAATTGGAATTTGGTACAACGGTTGCCTCGGCAGCCATAC
Organism: uncultured Flavobacteriaceae bacterium; assembly: GCA_913061125.1. GTDB lineage: Bacteria > Bacteroidota > Bacteroidia > Flavobacteriales > Flavobacteriaceae > UBA3537. Next base: position 12,114 of record CAJXUB010000042.1, on the reverse strand, counting down.
TGACAGTATGACCTCTAAAATCAATGGGGCTATCAATTTCGGGCAACCCATTAGCGCCGTAATAAGCCCCGAAAAATTCTTCATTAACTGAAGCACAACTGTTGTTATAGGCGTTGTCTCTAACACTTAAAACCGATATGGGATCCGTTGTCCCTGGTACCAAGGCCAAGTTGATTGTTTGACCAGTTGCATTATCCGTTAGAAGAAATGCAAAAGCATCGGTATAGGAGCATTGGAATGTTCCATATTCTTCTGAAGCAAATACAAAATTAAATGAGATTGTATTGGCTAAAGGAACAAAATCAAATTGAATAAATGTTGCATTATTGGTGTCCCCAAGATTCAAATCTGGGATGGCATTTTCCAGATCGGCATCACCTGGCCAATCGTACGTTCCATCGCTGAGTGTGCCGGATTCTGGTCCTCCAGCATCAGCGGCATTCCCCGTAGTGAGTACAATACCCTGAGTGAAAGGAAAAGAGACGCCATTACCCGAAAAGTATCCAATTCCGTTGGTGGTCCCAAAATCTGAGCCCGTTGAGGATGTGATGTTTGATACATCTGCACACGAGCTGTTGATTAATATGTCTTCCACCAACTCTTCAGTGTTATAAGTTGTTTGATCAATCAACAAATAGGGCCCCAAAACTTGAACCACTATTGTGGCGGTATCAGAACATCCTGTGGGGTTGGCATCCGTCACGGTTAGAGTTACAGTGAACGTTCCTATGGTTGGAAATGTGTGGTTTATATTTTCTCCTGCTCCAACACCAGATCCTCCAAAGTCCCAAGTGTAAGTGGCACCAGTTCCATCAACCGAAAATGTGGCACTACCCGTAAAATCTACTGATGACCCCTGATCAATAATCACGACACCTCCCAAACCTGGGGGTGGATTAGTTTGGATGGCGGCCTCTATATCTTGGCAGGGCACTGCACAACTTATTGTAGCCTCGAATCCAGGTCTTGAAATTGAACCGCTACTGGAAAATACCAATGTCAAACACCCTGTGGGGTTGGAAGCTAAAACAACACCTGGAGAGTTGGTTCCCGAAAAATCACCTATCAAAGTGCCTGAAACATCATCGCCATCATAAATGGTAAGAATATCAGCGTTTTGTTGGGTGTCAAAATTGGTGAAGTTTAATTGTACAGCTGCTCCAGGTTCTGTGCTATCGGGACAAAGCGTTAGGGTGTAGTTTTCGTTGTTGGCATAATTGTTGGCCCCGCCACCAGAGTCGTACAATACTCCAGTACACTGAGAATATGTAGCATCACCCATAAAAAGATCTTGTGCAAATAGCGAATTTGCGAAACAACTAATTACGGCAATACAAAAAACTACTCTTTTCAAGTTAAATGGGTTAATGTTCAAATATATCGATTTGTTTTTAATTCCGAACATCCTTAACATTTATTAAACGACCGCCCTGAAATGAATCAGAAAACAAAGAGGATTTTGTTTAGTATCTTTGCCAAAAAAATTCATGAGCGCGTTTAAAATCACCCCACAAGAAACAAGCAATCCAAAAATTCTAAAGTTCGAAGCCAATCAATTCCTTGTCCAATACGACAGCTACGAATATTCTAATATTGACGATACTAAACATGCCCCTTTAGCACAACAATTATTTTATTTACCCTTTGTTAAAAAAGTATATATCTCTGGAAATTTTGTGGCCATTGAGCGTTACGATATTGTTCAGTGGGCTGATGTCCAAGATGAAGTTGCAGGCCAAATTCAAGATTATTTGAATGATAATGGGGTCATTATCAATGACAAGACGCCAAAAAAAGAGGCCGTTACGGTTTATGCTGAAAGCACCCCCAACCCAAATGTTTTAAAATTTGTAGCGAATAAAAAATTGGTTTCAAGCGTCTTTGAATTCAACTCCATCGAAGAAGCCAAACCATCGCCCTTTGCTACAGCCCTATTTCAGTTTCCTTTTGTAAAATCAGTATTTTTAGATAAAAATTACCTCTCAATTACAAAATATGATGTGGTTGAATGGGAGGATGTTACACTAGAAATACGAACTTTTATCAAGAATTATATCGAGCAAAAAAAAGAAATGGTCAATAGTAATGCTGCAGAACTCTTGGTCAAAACAACCGAACAATTAGACCGGCAATATGAGCAACTTGATGACACCTCTAAAGAAATTATAAACCTTTTAGAGCAACACATCAAACCTGCTGTGGCTAGTGACGGGGGCAACATCGCTTTTGAGTCTTATGACCCTGAAAGTAAGCGAGTTAGAGTCATTCTGCAAGGAGCATGCAGCGGTTGTCCATCCTCAACATTTACTCTAAAAAATGGGATTGAGGCCATGCTCAAAGAAATGATGGGACCAAAAATCGGTAGTGTAGAAGCGATTAATGGTTAAGTTTTGAAAATATTTTATATATTTAAACTCAAATTATTTATTAACCCTCAAATCTTAATAACCATGGGAGTACTCAAAGTTATCGAAGTATTGTCTAATTCCAACAAAAGTTGGGAGGACGCCACCGAAAAAGCCGTTAAACACGCCTCAAAAACCGTCAAAAACATACGATCAGTTTACGTTCAAGATCAAAGCGTTACTGTGAGTCAGAATAGTGTTGATGAGTTTAGAGTCAATCTAAAAATTACGTTTGAAGTGAATTAATTGACCCTAAAACAAAAAAAAGCTGCAGAAATTTGCGGCTTTTTTTATTGAATAAGCTCCGATATTTGCTTGCCAACGCCACAGCCAATAGCGACACCCATACCTCCCATCCGCACACCAACCCATACCCCGTCGGAGTGCTGAAAAACAAGTGGCGTTTTCTGTGGACCAACCCCCATAATTCCGGACCATCGTAGGTCAATTTCAAAAGCGGTGTCAGGTAAAATAACATCATGTAACAAACGCTCCAATTCGTTTTGAATTTGAGCCGTTAGCCCAAAATTAGCCGTATTTTCTTCTTTAAAATTCAAATTTCGACCACCCCCCAACACAATACGATTATCAATATTTCTGAAATAATAATACCCCCGATCCAAATGAAAAGTTCCTTTAATGTGAAGATTTGCAATGGGTTTCGTAATCAAAACTTGAGCCCGAGCGGGCTCCACGGGCAGTGGCAATAATGTGCCTGAAAATCCATTAGTCGTAAGGATTAATTTCCTTGATTTAAAATCAAATTTTTGGGTTTTAATATGAATAGAGTTTTTTAAGTCCTCGAACGATTCAACCGTAACATTATTTAATAGTTTTACCCCTAAATTTTGAACTTTATTAAGCAACGACAGCATCATTTTCCCAGGGTCAATTTGCCCCTCAAAGGCATTAAATATGCAGCTGTCCTCTACCCCTGAAAAGTTAAATTTATTGGATTTTTTGCTGTAAACAGGGGCACCAAAAATAGGGTATAAAAGGGCGTTAATTTCATCTATTTTTTTGGCGGATGTCGTGTGATCGGGATCATTTTTCAAAAAAATTTCATACCCCCCATAAGGTTTATAGTCGATCGCCTTGTCGCCGAGAGATTGCCGCAACAACTGCAGCCCCGTTATTCTTTTGTGGACCAAATTCACCACCTCTTGCTCCGAGTGGTGCTCTAAATCGTGAAGAATTTCACTCAAACTTCCAAAACAAGCAAATCCTGCATTTTTAGTGCTGGCTCCTTGAGGCAATATTCCTTTGTCCAGAATTAAAATTCTTGATTTTGGCAAACGCTGTTTTAAAAATAAAGCGGTGCTTAAACCTACAATTCCGCTTCCAACGATGGTAAAGTCAATGTTGTGTAGCCACGATTTTATTTCCCAGTAGGATAAATTCATGACCTAAATGTAATATTTTTTCACAAAAAAACGCCGATTGAAATTCGGCGTTTTTTTTTAATTAAATCAATCTATTGCATTGAAAAATCCTCCATAAACTTGGTGGTGTAATTCCCAGAGATATAATCGGGATGATCCATCAGTTGTCTGTGAAATGGAATGGTTGTTTTGATGCCCTCGATGACAAACTCGTCTAATGCTCTTTTCATTTTATTTATGGCTTCCTCGCGAGTTTGGGCCGTCGTAATCAACTTTGCAATCATAGAGTCGTAATTTGGTGGAATGACATAACCGGCATAAACATGGGTGTCCAACCGCACACCGTGCCCTCCTGGTGAGTGCAATGTCGTGATTCTACCGGGTGATGGCCTGAAGTCGTTGTAAGGATCCTCAGCATTAATCCTACATTCAATGGAATGTAAATTTGGGGTATAATTTTTACCAGAAATTGGAACCCCTGCAGCTACCAAAATTTGCTCTCTTATAAGATCAAAATCAATCACTTGCTCTGTAATGGGATGTTCCACCTGAATTCTGGTATTCATTTCCATAAAATAGAAATTTCTGTGCTTATCCACCAAAAATTCTACGGTTCCAGCACCTTCATAATTAATGTATTCAGCAGCTTTAACGGCAGCTTCTCCCATTTTTTTTCGCAGTGCGTTAGTCATGAATGGAGACGGTACTTCTTCAGTCAATTTTTGATGGCGTCTTTGCACGGAACAATCTCTTTCAGACAAGTGACAAGCCTTACCATTGGAATCGCCAACGACTTGAATTTCTATGTGTCTGGGTTCTTCAATGAGTTTTTCCATGTACATGTCGTCGTTCCCAAAGGCAGCTTTGGATTCTTGTTTGGCAGAGTCCCAGGCAGATTTTAAATCGTCTTCCTTCCAAACGGCTCTCATCCCTTTTCCACCGCCACCGGCAGATGCTTTTAACATCACAGGATAGCCAATGGATTTGGCCACTTTTTTGCATTGCTCAAAAGATTCAATGACCCCATCACTTCCTGGAACACAAGGAACGCCTGCAGCTTTCATGGTGGCCTTGGCATTGGCCTTGTCTCCCATTCGATCTATCATTTCTGGAGAAGCTCCAATAAATTTTATGCCGTGTTCCTCACAAATTTTTGAAAATCTTGCGTTTTCTGACAAAAATCCATATCCGGGATGGATCGCATCGGCATTAGTAATTTCTGCAGCAGCAATAATATTGGCGACTTTTAGATACGATTCACTACTTAAGGCAGGTCCAATGCAGACGGCTTCGTCGGCAAATTTGACGTGAAGACTTTCGGCATCGGCCGTAGAGTATACTGCAACGGTTTGAATGCCCATTTCCTTACAGGTTCTGATAACTCTTAGGGCTATCTCGCCTCTGTTGGCAACTAGTATTTTTTTAAACATCACTTGTTGGTTTTAAAAGTTGAGTTGTGATTATATCACGGGTTTTAATACTCTGGTTGAGATCGTATTAAGATGGATCAACCAAAAATAAAGGCTGATCGAACTCTACGGGACTCGCGTCGTCCACCAGTACTTTTACTATTTTACCAGAAACTTCAGATTCAATTTCGTTAAACAGCTTCATCGCTTCAATGATGCACAAAACATCGCCTTCGGCTATGGTTTGTCCAACCTCAGCAAAAATAGGTTTGTCAGGCGATGGTTTTCTGTAGAATGTCCCAATGATAGGGGACTTAATTGTGATGTATTTCGAATCCTCTGCCGGTTCGGATTTTGTTGGTGCTGGAGGAGCGGGTTCTGCAGCAGCAACAGGCGCGGCTTGTGGTACTTGAGCTTGTGGCATTGGAACAGGAACCGTAACTTGTTGAACTTGAGTCGTAGAGGTTTCACTTCCCGTTCTTATGGTAATTTTAACATCATCCATTTCAAGTTTTACTTCTCTTGCACCAGATTTGGCCACAAATTTGATTAAATTTTGAATTTCTTTTAAATCCATAATTAAAATATTAGTTTTAGTTAGTTTTCATTTGTTGTATAGGCCCATTTCAAATAAATAGACCCCCAGCTAAATCCACCACCAAAAGCGGCAAAAATAACTGTATCTCCTTTTTTAAGTTGAGCTTCATAGTCGTTTAGCAACAAAGGCAAAGTCGCCGATGTGGTGTTCCCGTAACGATCAATATTAATCATAACCTTTTCGGATTCCAACCCCATCCGTTGGGCCGTAGCATCTATAATCCGCTTGTTGGCTTGATGGGCTGCCAACCACTGAATGTTGTCTTTGGTGAGTTGATTGCGTTCCAAAATTTTAGTGGTTGCATCAGCCATATTAAATACCGCATTTTTAAACACCGTTTTGCCTTCTTGAAACGCATAATGACCCCCTCGATCCAATACCTCATGAGTGATCGCATGGGAGGACCCACCATAAGTGGCTTGTAGAAAGTCTCTGCCAGATCCATCACTCCTCAAATATTCGTCCTGAATACCAAGGCCTTCGTGGTTGGGTTCAAACAATGCAGCTCCAGCCCCATCTCCAAAAATGATACATGTTGCGCGGTCTTTATAATTGACAATTGAGGACATTTTATCGGCACCAATCAGTAGTACTTTTTTGTAACGCCCGGAGGCGATGAAACTTGATGCTGTGGACATGCCAAACAAAAAACCCGAACAAGCCGAGTCCATATCAAAAGAAAACGCATTGGTTGCCCCAATTTGTGTCGCCGTATAAGACGCTGTGGAGGCGGCTTTCATGTCGGGGGTTGCAGTTGCAACGATGACAAGATCGATGGTTTTGGGGTCGAGATTTGATTTTCGAATTAAATCTTTTGCAGCATGGATGGCTAGGAAGGATGTGCCTTTGCCGTCCTCCTTTAATATTCTTCGCTCTTTGATTCCAGTTCGGGTGGTGATCCACTCGTCATTAGTATCAACCATAGTTTCCAACATGGCGTTGGTTAATACGTGGTCTGGTACATAGGCACCTACAGCGGTTATGGCTGCTGAGATTTTGTTCATGTGGCTTTTTTTAAAAAAGGTCATTTTAACCCAAAACTGGCCCAAAATTGCCAAAAAACGAGTCAAAAATACTGTTTTTTGTTCAAAATGAAACAAAAAAAAATTTTTTTAAATGAAAAAAAACGCCCAATGAGCGTTTTTTTTCGAGTCGTAATCCTTTATATTATGCAAGGTTTTCTTCTGCCGAGGTGTTGTCAATTAAAACCTGACCTCTATAATACAACTTTCCTTCATGCCAGTGTGCTCTGTGATACAAATGCGGCTCACCTGTGGTTGGGCATGTGGCAATTTGTGGCGCTGTTGCTTTGTAATGCGTACGTCTTTTGTCTCGTCTTGTTTTGGAGATTTTACGTTTTGGATGTGCCATTGTTATTGTTGTTTATCCGTTAATAATTTTTTTAATTCGTCCCAACGCGGATCTGTGTCGGTGCTGGGATGTGTATTTTCGGCGCTTTTTGGGCGCAGTGTTGTTAGGGTTTCAAGTATGTCTGAGTCTAATGTACCATCTTCCACGCCTGGGTGTATTCGTTTGGCGGGAATGGATAACACAACAAGCTCGTAAATGTACTGCGCTACATTAATCTCATACGATCCGTGAGGAATGATAACAATGGCTTCATTGTCGTCATTGTATTCAGGGCCAAATTTTACCACCAAGTTAAACTCGGCATTTATGGCCTGGTCGTACGGTTCGTTGGTCACGTCGCAGTGTACATTAACAGCGCCTTGGACTGCAAATTGCAGCTCCAGAAGGGTTGTTTTTTTTTCAAGCTTTAGTGTTACGGTTGCGTTAACACCATTAAACTCGTCGTACTCAAATTGGTCAAAGAACGTCTTGTCAATATCATACTTATAGATATGCTCGCCAAGTTTTAACCCTACAAATTGAATGTCATATGCTTTAAATGGCTTCACTGGTCTGCATATTTAAGCGTGCAAATATATAAATTTTATTCAGGTTTAAAGAATCTGAGGGTCACTTTTTATAATTCTTCTTTTGCCTTGCGGCTGGAAGCGGGTTGGATTGGAGTTCAAGATTTAGGGTTCGGGTTTTGAAGATGTCTATTCCAGCAAATAGGGCTTCTTTAAAAGAGTCCGTCTGTGCGATGCCTTGGCCTGCTATATCATAAGCAGTCCCATGATCTGGAGAAGTTCTAACTTTATTTAGTCCTGCCGTAAAATTTACCCCATTTCCAAACGTTAGTGTTTTAAAAGGAATAAGCCCCTGATCGTGATAGGACGCCACTATGGCATCGAAATTTAAAAAATTTGTGGTTCCAAAGAAGCTGTCTGCGGCATAGGGGCCGTACACCAATTTCCCAGATTGTTTTAAGGCTTCAAGAGCAGGTCTAAGAATGGTATCGTCTTCGTTGCCAATTACGCCATGATCTCCCGTATGAGGGTTGATCCCTAATACGGCTATTTTTGGGGCGCGAATTCCAAAATCCAATTGCAACGAACGGTGTATGGCTTCGATCTTGTTGTGAATTAATTCTTCGGTAATATGTTTGGCTATAGCACTAACAGGCACATGATCGGTTAAAAGGCCTATTCTTAAATTATTGGAAATCATAAACATCAAACTCTGTCCTTCCAGTTCTTGATTCAAAAAATCCGTATGCCCAGGGAACTTAAATTGTTCGGACTGTATGTTGTGTTTGTTGATGGGGGCTGTCAATAACATATCAACCTTATCGGATTTAAGATCTTGTACGGCATTTTTTAGAGATTTGATGGCATAACGCCCTGCATCGGGAGTTTCTTTCCCAAATTCAATGGGGACCTCATTGGACCACACCTTCACGACATTCACTTTACCGTGCTGGGCTTGGTCAGCCGAATTAATTCCGATGAAATTGATGCGGCTTGAAAAGTGATTTTTTAAAAACGACATCACTTTTATAGAGGCATAAATAACTGGTGTACAGAGCTCTACAAGCCGTTTGTCCTCAAATGTTTTGACAATCAGCTCGCCACCAATACCGTTTAAATCGCCAATAGAAATTCCAACTTTTATTTTTTTATTGCTCTTCATCAAAAATGAGGTATAATGTTTGTAATTTTGACACTGCAAATTTAACGAAAATAAAAAGGATGTTTACAGGAATAATTGAGGATTTGGGGGTGGTAGAATCTCTCGAGCGAGAGGGTACCAATCTGCATTTGACTGTTAAAAGTCGCATAGCTTCTGAGCTAAAAATCGATCAAAGTGTGTCCCACAATGGGGTCTGTCTCACGGTGGTTGAGCAAGATGAAACGTCCTACACGGTAACGGCCATTAAAGAAACTTTAGACAAAACAAACCTCAACACTTTGGCACAGGGTGATATGGTGAATTTAGAACGTGGGCTCAAACTTGGCGATCGATTGGACGGTCACATGGTGCAAGGTCATGTGGATCAGGTGGGAATTTGTACGGAAATAAAAACAGAACAAGGGAGCTGGATTTATTCCTTTGAATACGATGCCTCCATTGGAAATGTAACCATAGAAAAAGGTTCCGTTACCGTTAATGGGGTAAGCTTAACCGTGGTCAATTCAAAAGTTAACGGGTTTAGTGTAGCCATTATTCCTTATACCTACGAGCATACCAATTTTAAAACTTTTGGGGTTGGAACCGTTGTTAATCTGGAGTTTGATGTGATTGGAAAATACGTTTCCAGACTGCACTCCAATCTTTTAAGATAAAACGAGACAACTGATGATTTTTAAACGCATATCAAAACCCATTTTTTTTCTTAAACAAAACAATAACCCCTTGTGGCAAGACATTCTTACAGGCCTTCCTCGAATTTTGTGTGGTTTGCTATTAACGATAGACTTTGGCAGCAGCAAATTTGGAATGCCGTGGACGGCCGATGACCGAAATTTATCCCTCTTTGAAGTGGCCTCATGGTTCCCTGAAGATGTGGCTAAATTTGGATTTCCATTTACGCTATCGCCGTGGTTGTTTGCCTGGCTAGGCGCAGCATCTGAAGCGATTGGCGGGGTCTTTTTAGCGCTTGGGTTAGGAACGCGGTTCTGGTCTGTTCTTTTGGCCCTAACTATGCTCACAGCTATATTTTTTCAAAAATGGTCACAAGTTATGGAACAAGGGGTGTGGCCGATTTTGCCTGCTTTGGGATTTTTGTGGGTGGCGTTATTCGGAATTGCTAATGGCTCCGGGAAATTAGGATTAGATTATTATGTTCAAAGACAAACTTAAAATTCTACTTCATAAACAACGCATATTTGTTTTTGTGTTAAACATACTTGGTGCTCTAAGCCGTCATTCTGTTTTTGATGATATCGTCCAAAAATCAACGCTAATTTTAGCTAAACTAAATGTTAGCGTTATTGACCCTAAATTCCCGACCGACGTCATGGGACTGGCACAACAATGGAAGGCCATGATGCCCGCAGATGGTCAAGAGTTTTTTAAAATCACATCCGTTACCAAAGATACCGCCTACACCGAAATACATCTACATTGTCCACTAAGGGACAGTGGTAACGTAAGGGCATGTTATAAATTGATGAATTATGACAGACAACTCATGAAATCCATTGGCGGTCAATTAATAGTCTTAACTTCCCAATCGAATTCAGGGCAATCGTTTTGTCAATTAGCCATCAGAAAATCTAATCAACCTACAACAGATTTAACCCCTGCCCACAAGGCCTAGCAGTTTTAATCTCCGGCAATTGGACTACCGAAAATCCCAACGGCCATTTCTGCCCAAAATAATAAAACAAGGATGATTAAAATTAGGATTAAAACTTGCTTTTTAAATTTGAAATTAAGTGACATCAATTGAATTATAATACAATATATAATAATTTCATTATTTTTAGACGATGAAAGATTTAAAATACTTGTTTGCATACACGGTGCCCATTTCGGCCTTTATTTCATTTGAATCCTTTGGAATTTGGACATACTCCGCCGTATTCTTTGCCTTTGTGGTTCTTCCATTTCTAGATTTGGTAACTGGTGAAAGTCATGAAAACCTCTCTAAAGAATCGGCTTTAAGTCAAAACAAAAAACGAGTTTTTGATGTGATGCTTTATCTCAATGTTCCCATTGTATTTGGATTATTATTTATGGTATTTTCAAATTACTCAACACACGATTACACCACTTTTGAAACTATTGGCTTGGCGCTTTCATCTGGAATTTTATTAGCCACAAACGGGATTAACGTCGCTCACGAGTTGGGCCATAGAAGCCCGTACTATGAGCGTTTTATGAGCAAATTATTGTATATGCCTTGTTTGTATATGCACTTTTATATTGAGCATAATTTTGGGCATCACTTGCATGTAGCTACACCCAACGATGGAGCAACTGCAAAGTACAACCAAACGGTTTATTCATTTTGGATATCCTCTGTATCAAAACAATATTTTGATGCTTGGAAACGCCAATTACAGCTTCTAAAAATCAAAAATAAGCCGTTCTTTTCGGTTAATAACGACATGCTATGGTACCATTTGATTCAGCCCTTGTATCTTTTTGGCGTTTTTTATTTTTTTTCGATTGAAGTACTATTATTTGCGCTAGCCATTGGGGTTGTTTCTTTCTTATTTTTAGAGAGCATCAATTACATCGAGCACTATGGGCTACGGCGCAAACAAACGCCTTCTGGCCGATACGAACGCGTTCAACCGCATCATTCTTGGAATTCAAATTTTAATATCGGACGTATTGTGTTGTATGAACTGACACGTCATAGCGACCACCATTTTAAGTCTTCCAAAAAATATCAAGTTCTTAAGAGTTACGACGAAAGCCCTACGTTACCACTGGGTTATCCGGCCTCAATTTTGCTCAGCTTTGTGCCACCACTTTGGTTTAGAGTCATGAATCCTAGGGTTCCGTTGTCAATGAAAGAATTGAACTAATTGCACTAATCGGCCAGTTCTACAACATGATTTAGTTTCAAATAAGTCGTTGTCAGGCTTTTTCTAAAAACAACCAAAAGACAAGGTAAACCAGTCCAAGGCCTGCAAAAATGGCCAAAACGCGCCATATAATGGGATCTGTTTTAGTGTAAACCCCAAAGCCGTAACACACGCCTCCCAAGTAACCTTTGTCGGGATATCTGTATAATTTATTCATGATGATTAGATTTGACACAAACTTAATAGTTTTAATTGAGACCTCAAATCAACACCTCGTGAAAAACACTAACAAAGAAAAAACCCACCTGTGGGTGGGCTTTGATTAAACTTATGTAGTGTAGCGGTGACACTGGTGGAGAAGAGCGGACTCGAACCGCCGACCTCTTGACTGCCAGTCAAGCGCTCTAGCCAACTGAGCTACATCCCCAGATA
>CAJXUB010000041.1 GCA_913061125.1 uncultured Flavobacteriaceae bacterium | reverse complement strand
TCATTTTGTAAAATTTCGAACACACGGTCGGGGGCGGCCAATCCATTGTTAACCCTATATGACGGCTTACTGATCGCTTTGGCCGGGGTTAGAATTCCATAGGCCAAAGCCATAAATCCTATAAATGTAGTCCCTTCAATCACCTGATCAATTAGCACCAGTCTTCCGCCGTACCACAACAAAATCGCAATGGTAATAATTCCCAAAAATTCACTGAAGGGGCCTGCCAAATTATTTTTTAGGCCAATTTTATTTAATAGGATTAAAATATTGTCCGCCGTTTTGGAAAATTTGTTTTTAAAATGCGTTTCAGCATTGTAACTTTTAACAATCTTTAGCCCTGAAAGTGTTTCTTCCACAGTTGAAATGAGTTGCCCCGACTCTTGCTGCGCTTTCAGCGATTGGCGTTTTAACCGCTTTCCAATACTTGAAATTAAAAACCCTGAAATAGGAATGAATAAAAGAACAAAAATGGACAACTGCCAGCTTAAAGTGAACATGACTATGAGTGAAAAAAGTATCGCCAGCGGTTCTCGAACAATCAATTCTAAAATGATGAAAAATGAATTTTGCATTTCATTTATATCGCCTAAAATTCGAGCCATAATGTCCCCCTTTTTTTGCTTGGCATAAAAGGCCAATGGCAGCGCAATGATGTGTTTGTACATGTGTTTTCTGAGATCGGTCAAAACCCCATTTTTGAGATACATCACGTGTTGCATCGACAGATAGCCAAATAAATTTTTCAGAAAAAAAGAACTCACAACAAGCGCTACGACCAGTAACAGCGCGTTTTGTGCCTGACCCCCGTCCAACAATGCAGTGACGTTGTAATTTAAAAGATCATTTCCATAATCCGCCATGTTGGCCAAACCAGTCCACGTAGGCTCCTGCACAACCTTTTTTGTTTTGTCAAATAGCACATTTAGCATTGGAATTAAAGACACAAACGATAGTGTGCTAAACAAGGCATACAACAGGTTAAACAAGATGTTTAGAATTACATGTTTTTTGTAATTCGATATAAAAGGCAGGAGTTGTTGGATGACTTTCTTCATCGATTATTTCAAATGCATCGAATCCACAATAGAATCAATTTTGGTGTCCAATTTTTGTTGAATTTGTTCAAAATTAGACCTCAATTTTAGTGGTTCGTTAACGCTAATGTAATACTTTATTTTTGGTTCCGTTCCGCTTGGACGAAGGGCAATTTTACTTCCATCTTCTGTTGAAAAAATTAAAACATTGGACTTTGGTATTTCAATATGTGTAGTGGTGTTGTTTTTTAAGTTGTAAGAAGTTGAATTTAAATAATCATCGATGGTCGTAACCTTTGAATGGTTAATCTCAACGGGTGGATTTTGTCGCGCATTACGCATCAATGCTTGGATTTCCTCAGCCCCTTTTTTTCCTTTTTTGGTAATAGAAATCAAACGTTCTTTATAAAATCCGTGCGTGCAGTACAATTCAATTAATTCTTGAAAAAACGAACTTCCATTGGCCTTAGTCAGAGCAGCAATTTCACAAGCTAATAAGGTGGAGGTTACGGCATCTTTATCGCGAACAAAATCGCCAACCATAAAACCAAAACTTTCTTCGCCACCTCCTATAAATTCCATTTCAGGAAACTCTTCAATCATCTTGGCAATCCACTTAAATCCAGTCAGTCCGATTTTGCATTCAACCCCATAGTGGGAGGTAAGTTTTGGTAGCATGGGCGTGGAAACAATGGTAGATCCAACAAATTGATTCCCGTTTAATTTACCTCGATGTTTCCATTGATCTAACAAAAATTTTGTCATAATCACCATGGTTTGATTTCCGTTGAGTAAGGTGAGTTTGTGGTCCAAATTTCGAACCGCGATTCCCAATCGGTCGCAGTCTGGGTCAGTTCCGATGACAATATCAGCCCCTACCTTTTCGGCTAATTTCAGGGCCATTTCAAGGGCCTCGGGTTCTTCTGGATTTGGCGATTTTACGGTAGGGAAATCACCATTTGGTTCGGCTTGTTCGGCCACAATATGAAGGTTGTTGTAACCGGCACGTTTCAGCGTTTCGGGGATGGCTGTAATGGCCGTGCCGTGCAATGATGTAAACACAACAGTGAGTGCTTCTCGGTTGGAATTGGTATTTGAATTTAGAATCCCATTTTTCACCGATGAATCTGTAAAAATATCATCAATAGGTTTCCCAATCGAATGTATCAAATGGTCTTGTTTTTTAAAATTGATGTCGGAAAAATCAATTGAATTAATGAGATCAATAATGGCCTTGTCGTGAGGAGGGACGAGTTGTCCGCCATCGGTCCAATACACTTTGTAGCCATTGTATTCAGGGGGGTTGTGGGAGGCTGTCAAAACAATTCCGCAATGGCATTGAAGGTGTTTTAGAGCAAAAGATAATTCTGGAGTTGGACGGAGATCCTCAAATAGAAAAACCTCAATACCGTTGGCCGAAAATACGTCTGCAACGACTTGAGCGAAGGTTTTACTGTTGTGGCGGCAGTCGTAAGCGATGACCACTTTAAGGGCTTGATTGGGATAACTTAACTTGAGATAATTGGCCAGTCCCTGCGTATTTTTACCTAAAGTATATTTGTTAATTCGGTTGGTACCAACCCCCATGATACCCCGCATGCCACCCGTACCAAATTCGAGATCTTTGTAGAAACAATCCTCTAATTCTTCAGGATTATTTTGAAGTTTTAGAATTTCAGATGATGTATTTTGATCAAAAACATCGCTAAGCCAAATTGAAATTTTATCTTGTATTTCGGTATTCATATTGATTGTTGGTCATTTTGTGATGCAAATTTAGTCAATTGCAAAAATTCGCCCTCTATTTTATGGAATAATTATGGATTAGTTTCTTCTGAAATGTGATAACGCTCTGCGCTGCTTCGAGATTTTAAAATTACTTCGCCTAAAAATCCAGCCACAAAAAATTGTGTTCCAAGCACCATGGTGGTTAGTGCAATAAAAAATTCTGGGCGATCGGTAATCAATCGTGCCGCGGGGTTGAGGTACAACTTATCGATGCCCAAATATGCAGCAAATCCAAATCCAATTCCGAACATAATAATGCCCAGAAATCCAAAAAAATGCATGGGGCGTTTTCCAAATCGTGTGGTAAACCATACGGTTAACAAGTCTAAAAATCCATTTATAAATCGTTCCATACCAAATTTTGTTTTTCCATATTTTCGGGCCTGGTGAACTACTGTTTTTTCGCTGATTTTTTTAAATCCTACATGAGCAGCCAACACCGGAATGTAGCGGTGCATTTCCCCGTAAACCTCTATTGTTTTAATCACATCTTTTCGATATGCTTTAAGACCGCAATTGAAATCGTGCAGGGTTAATCCCGATACTTTTCGAGCCGCCCAATTGAACAATTTTGAGGGTAAATTTTTAGACCAAAACGAATCGTAACGCTTTTTTTTCCATCCCGAAACAAGGTCTAAATTTTCATTTTTGATGAGGTTGTACAGTTCTGGAATCTCATCGGGGCTGTCTTGTAAATCGGCATCCATTGTGATGACTACATCGCCAGCGGCCCGTTTAAACCCTGCGTGCAGGGCTTGCGATTTCCCGAAGTTTTTCCCAAATCGAATGCCGAAAACCGATTTGTTTTTTTGAGATAATGAAGTGATAATTTCCCAAGAATTATCTCGGCTACCGTCGTCAATAAAAAGAAGTTCATAAGTCAGCCCGTTGGCTTGCATTACTGTTGCAATCCAATCGTGAAGTTCTTCCAGAGAGTCCTGTTCATTCAAAAGGGGTATTACAACTGAAATGTCCATACGGCTGACTTACAAACCCCAAAAATAGCAAATTTAAGCTTGGCTTTTGTCGGTTTTCTTGACGATTAGTGCCACTACTAAGCCAATAACGGCATAAAAAGCCAATTGGAACACATAGGATTGCAACTGGTTTCCAATGGCATAATTATTTTTTTGACTGGCTTCTTCAATGGCTTTTTCTACCACTTCGACTGGAGCACCAAATCGCTCCATACTTTGTTTAGTGATTAAAAGTACTTGTTCATTCAAATACGATGCAGCTTCAGGATCTACAAAGCTAAATATAATAATACTGATCAAAGAACTGATGGCAGTTCCAATGGCTATGGTTATAAAATAATTCACAAAAGCGTCCTTAAAACTGATAAAACCGCCCAAAATAGTTTTGGCTTTTTTGGCAGAAATAACCCCAAAAGCGACGATTAAAATGAGGAGTCCAGTTCCTAACCACCATTTAACCATTAAGTCAAGGTTAATGGCATAGATAAGTACAATAATTGCAGCTAAAGTCGCTCCTAGATACAGTCCAAGGTTGATTGAATTTGATTTTGCAGTTGGTTCCATTAGTAATGAATTTTTAAGATTATAATTGTAAGATGCAAGATATTATAAAATGTTACAACTTCATGAGAAATAAAAAATAAATATTCTGTTGTGATTTTATAAAATTTACGTAAATTTGCCACTCGAAAAAATCGAAACAAATAAACCGATGAAAAAAGGCATACATCCAGATAATTACAGACTTGTAGCATTTAAGGACATGTCCAACGACGATGTTTTTGTAACCAAGTCCACAGCAGACACCAACGAAACCATCGAAGTTGACGGGGTAGAATACCCACTAATAAAACTGGAAATTTCTAGAACGTCGCACCCATATTACACTGGGAAATCCAAATTGGTGGACACGGCTGGACGTATTGATAAATTCAAAACGAAATACGCCAAATTCAAAAAATAAATCAATTTTTTTAACGATAACAATCAAGCCTTTCTCACATGAAAGGCTTTTTTATTACTTTTACATAAATTACCACAGAGATGAATTACATCCTTTTTGATGGCCCTTATCGCAACAATCTTTTGCCATTCACGTACACTCGTCCAGTAGCTGATATTAGAGTTGGTATTTTGACGCTTCGCGAGAAATGGGAAAAACATCTGGGATACACCACAACTTCAGTTACTGAGGACTATTTGTCAGAAAAATTTCCGATGGTAGAACTGGAGCAAAACACCATGATTAATGGCGCTTATGTGCCCAACGAATCCTTGATGGGGTTAATTCAAAATCTTAAATCTCAAGAAGCTATTTTTGACGGTGATGTCGTTGTAGCATTCGTGGCATCTGAAGAAGAGAAAGATATCGATTTTAGTACTTTTAAAGTCATTTCATGCCCAAAAGAAACGATTTGTATTAAAAACATTTGGGATATTTTTAAATATAATGGAGAAGCCATCGCTTCAGATTTTGACCTCTTAACCAAAGATCGGCAATCGCAACCCATTCCCGAGCAAACCGTGGCGTTTAATTCTGAACGCATTTTTATTGAACCCGGAGCCGAGCTCCCCCTATGTGTTTTAAATGCAACCAACGGTCCAATCTATATCGGAAAACATTCCACCATCATGGAAGGAAGCATGATCCGTGGGCCTTTTGCACTTTGTGACCATTCGACCCTTAAAATGGGCGCTAAAATTTATGGTCCCACCACCGTAGGTCCCCATTGTAAAGTTGGCGGTGAGGTTAATAATTCTGTATTTTTTGGTTTTTCCAACAAAGCGCATGACGGGTTTTTAGGAAATTCTGTGATAGGAGAGTGGTGTAATTTAGGAGCAGATACCAACACATCCAATCTGAAAAATAACTACGCTGAGGTTCGTTTATGGAATTACGACACTGAAAATTTTGCCAAAACAGGTCTGCAATTTTGTGGCCTAATGATGGGAGATCACAGCAAGTGTGGCATCAACACCATGTTCAATACAGGTACTGTGGTGGGGGTTAGCGCAAATGTATTTGGCAGCGGTTTTCCAAGAAATTTTGTTCCCAGTTTCAGTTGGGGAGGATCTTCGGGGCTTTCAACTTATCGAACAGAAAAAGCATTTGAAGTTGCCAAGGTGGTTATGAAACGGCGGGGTGAAGAATTGACCTCAAGCGATACAGATATTTTATCGCATGTATTTAAATTAAGTGAAAAATTTAGACCTATTTAGATTTTTTAACCCGTTTTAAATCCAACAAATTGGTAGCATTAACGCCCAAACCTTCCACATTATTTTGAACGAATCGTACCACTTCGTCGTAAAATAACACGGCAAATGGGGCCTCATCAATAACCAACCGATCCATTTTTTGATACAAATCAACTCGAAGGGAATCCTCATTTTGCTTTGAAGCTAAATCGTATAGTGTATCAAATTCGTTGCGTTTGAAATGTGTGTAATTTGGCCCGTTTGGGGCAAAGTTTTTACTGTAAAATAGTGACAAATAATTTTGAGCATCAGGATAATCGGCCACCCAACTGGCTCTGAAAACATCCGTTTTACCGTTGGCTTTAGCCGATTTTAAGGCCGAAGCGGGCATCACATCAATTTTGATTTCCAATCCTACATCCACCAACGACCGTTGGATAAATTCGCAAAAACTTAAATAATTTTCGTTGGTAGAAATTGTAAGACTAGGATTGCGAATTCCAGTGTCGTTTTTAAATTGTTCAATTAACTGCTTTGCTTTTTTTGGGTCATACGAATACCCAATCGAGTCGTTGTATCCGGCTAACCCCTTAGGAATAAAGCCACCGTGACCAGGAATACCGATGCCATTTCGTAAATAATCAATCATTTTTTGTCGATTAAATCCGTAATTGAACGCTTTTCGTAAGGTCTTACTTTGAATTTCATTGAGCTCAGAATCCATAAAAAATCCCAAATATTCGGTGTTTAAATAAGGGGCTTTTTTCATTTGAAAAACGCCCTGATAGTTGTCATTTAATTCACCATTTGATTTTAAAACATCATCTTTATAACTGGCATCTAGCCCTGAAACAAAATCCAAATTTCCTTGAATAAACTGAAGATATTCACTTTGCTTATCAGGCAAAAACGTGATGGCTACGGCCTCCAAATAGGGGAGTTTTTTTCCATTGCGGTCTCTTTCGAAATAATTGGTATTTTTTCGAAACACCAATTTGTTATTTTCAGACCATGCTTTAAACACAAATGGCCCCGTACCGATTGGGTGACTCCTGAAATTTTGACTGGAATGTTCAATAATTTCGCGTGGTACAACACTGCAATATTTCATGGTCAATAAGCCCAAAAACGCTGGAAATGGTTGTTGAAGTTTGATTTCTAAGGTGTTGCTGTTCAGAGCATTGAATGATTCAACCTGATTGAAAACCCAACTGCCTGGGGAGGCCACTTTGGTATCTAACAATCTTTTGAAACTGTAAACAAAATCCTCTGCAACAACAGTCCGAGTACGCTCGGGACCAAACCCTTCGTGTTTGTGAAAATACACATCGGACCTGAGGTGAAAGGTGTATAATGTTCCATTGTTGGAAATCTCCCAAGAAGAAGCAATGCATGGGGTAATTTTCATGTCATTATCCATCTGAACCAACCCGTTAAAAAGCTGGTTAACAGCCCAAATGTTGGCGTTGTCTTTAGCAAAGGCAGGGTCTAAACTGCTGATGTTTTTGTGCTCGTTGTAACGAAAAACATTGTCTTTAGAACGGTTTTCGGTAGTCGAATTACACCCCATTGCTGTTAGCAATAGAGTGAGACATGATAGAATAAAATTCAGGAACTTAAGCCGTTGCTTTGTCATTAGAATGGTTCGTTGTAACTTTGTTCACTTTGTAAATGTACAAGAATGATTGCAACTAAAAAAGTGGCCTTTTATACTTTGGGCTGCAAATTAAATTTCTCGGAAACCTCTACCATTGCGCGAGACTTTGTTAACGAAGGATTTGAGCGTGTGGATTTTTCGGAATCTGCAGACATTTATGTCATCAATACCTGTTCCGTAACAGAAAATGCGGATAAACGTTTTAAGACTACCGTAAAACAAGCTCTTAAATCCAACGCTAACGCTTTTGTCATTGCCGTGGGATGTTATGCTCAGCTTCAACCTCAGGAACTGGCGGATGTCAATGGTGTGGATCTGGTACTAGGTGCTACAGAAAAATTCAAAATTACAGATTACATTAACAATCTTAGTAAAAATGAAATCGGTCATATCCACTCTTGTGATATTGACGAAGCCGATTTTTATGTGGGCAGCTATTCAATTGGGGATCGAACACGGGCATTTTTAAAAGTTCAGGACGGATGCGACTACAAATGTACTTATTGTACCATCCCACTTGCACGAGGAATTTCTAGAAGCGACACTCTAACTAATGTGCTTAAAAATGCTAAAGAAATTTCACAGAAGGGCATAAAAGAAATTGTCCTAACTGGGGTTAATATTGGCGACTATGGCAAAGGAGAATTTGGCCAAAAAAAACACGAACACACTTTCTTTGAATTGGTTCAAGCCTTGGATGGCGTTACTGGAATTGAACGCCTTCGAATTTCATCCATAGAGCCCAATCTTTTAAAAGATGAAACCATAAATTTTGTTTCCAAAAGCCAACGGTTTGTGCCTCATTTTCATATTCCACTTCAGAGTGGAAGTAATGTGTTGTTAAAACAAATGCGCCGACGGTACCTGCGAGAATTGTATCAAAATCGAGTTGAGCTCATCAAAAAAGTCATGCCTCATGCTTGTATTGGCGTTGATGTTATTGTGGGATTTCCAGGCGAAACGGAGGCCTTGTTTTTGGAAACCTTTAATTTTTTGAGTGCTTTAGATGTCTCTTATTTGCATGTTTTTACCTATTCAGAGCGACCAAACACTCTTGCGGCTGAGATGGATCACCCAGTTCCAAAAGCACAAAGAGCCAAAAGAAGTAAACTTTTAAGAGGACTTTCTGTTAAAAAACGAAGAGCATTTTACGAAAGTCAGATAGGGTCTGAGAGAACAGTGTTGTTTGAAAGTGAAAATAAATTGGGCTACATTCACGGATTTACAGAAAATTACGTCAAAGTGAAAACCCCATGGAATCCTACACTAGTGAACACCCTGCACCAAGTCAGACTCACCCACATTGACCCCGACGGAATAGTGCGTTTTGAATTTATTTCAAAACACAATATGGCGCTTTAAATTCTAATCCCCACGGGCAACATGTTTTTGTAGCGTCTGTTGCGTTTGATGAATTTAACAATGGGCGGACTGGTTGGAACGACACTAATATTCTTGGCGCTAATATCCTCTAAAACAATCTTTAAAAATTGTTCTGTAAATTTGTCAGAGTTTAAATTTTCTGGAATATTTAGCTTAGTTAGAAAAATTTTGCGCTCCTGTTGAGAGTACTCTATGGATGCCAAATCGGGACCAATTTTAATTTCATATTGACGCAAAAAAGCATTGTCAACTAGATTTGAAGCTTTAAGCATTTTGTTATTTTTTTGTTGTGAAACTCTTTGCAAATTTACAAAAAAAACTATTTTTAGATTATATTTTAACATTTTATCAATGATCAGCTTTAATATTTATTAATTTAGTAACGTGTCAATTTAGCTGTTGTGAGGTGTTTAACCAGATAAATCCAAGTCATGAAATTAAAAAAAACCATTCTTTCCATTCTTGTTATAGTAGCATCATTTGTGGTATTAACATCATCATTTTACAACCATCAAGATTCGACATCAGTTTTTCCAAAACCCATCTTGGATTATAATATTTATGCGCTTCCCATTCCAGAATCGCTCGATTTTTGTCAGGAAGCGGTACCACTTAATGTCCCCGATATTAAAGAGAGAATTGATCGTGAATTGCTGGTCAATACCTATTGGCAATCGAACGTGTTGTTGCTTTTCAAACGGTCCAACAAATATTTCCCCATCATCGAACCTATTTTGGCCTCCTATGGTGTACCAGATGATTTTAAATATTTAGCACTAATTGAAAGCGGATTGATGAACGTCACATCACCAGCAGGGGCCAAGGGGTTTTGGCAAATCATGAAATCAACAGGGAAGGAGTATGGGTTGGAAATTAATTCCAATGTGGACGAGCGATACAACTTAATCCTGTCGACTAAAGTTGCTTGTCGATACCTTTTGGATGCCAAATCCAAGTTTGGCAGTTGGACTTTAGCTGCAGCGGCTTATAATGCGGGGATGAATGGCATGGCAAAAGAACTAGAGCGCCAGTCAGTTTCCGATTATTATGACTTGCTTTTGGGCGATGAAACGGGGCGTTATATTTTTAGAATTTTGGCCCTGAAAGAAATATTAAATCACCCAAAAAAGTATGGAATCAACTTCGAAAAAGAGGACTTATATTCCCATGCGCCCACTTACAGTGTTGAAGTTGATACGGCTGTGACTGATTTTGTTCAATTTGCCCAACGGTTTGGAATCAATTATAAACAATTAAAAATCCACAACCCTTGGTTGCGGGAGAAATTTCTGAATAATACATCTAGAAAAAAATATCAAATAGAACTTCCAGAACCCAAATACTACAACCCCAACAACTAGCGTCTTCGACCGCCTCGTCCGCCTCGTCCTTGACCAAAATGTTGATTTGGGATGGCGGCTTTTTTCATCTGTTGTTTCATCATTTTAATTTGCTCAGAGAGCATGTCTCGTTTGTCTAAATCTTGAGCTTCCTTCAGCAAGCGTTGGGCTTCCATTTTGCGGCGCTTTGTAAAAGCAATTCCAGCCAAATTGAGTTTGGCCATGGCCAAATCATGATCCATGGAAAGTCCCAAAGAAATGGCATTTTTAAAGAATTTTTCAGCGGCATTCATATTCGTTTGAGATACCATAATGCCTTTCAGAAAATTGTAATACCCCTGTTGTTTTTTGGTCAAAGCCGATTTCGGATTTTTAATTTTACTCAACCAACGTTCCGTACCGGCAAAATCTTGTTTTCGTAGTTTGAAAAATGCCAACAAAATGAATTCATTTCTAAAATACAAAAACAAAAATAGCAGACCAATACCAATAAACATGACGCCATTTCCAATTAGTGTTTCTGTAAATTGATAAATCGCATATGCTAAACACGCGATGAAGAGAAGTAATTTTATATTTTTGTTGAACATGATATCTCAAATTTAGAGCACAAAAGTAATAAAAAACAAAAGAAAATAATTTGATAATATCATTTGCTCAACCAAAAACTCTTTGTATATTTGCACGACTTTGATAAAAAAGACATTTTGCAGAGTATGTTATAAACAAAATCTGCATCATTTTTTAAGATAACAAACGATGAAAAGAACATTTCAGCCCTCAAAAAGAAAACGTAGAAATAAGCATGGTTTTAGAGAAAGAATGGCCACTGCCAATGGTAGAAAAGTACTGGCCAGCCGAAGAGCTAAGGGCAGAAAAAAGCTGACTGTTTCATCTGAAATCCGTCATAAAAAATAATGATTAACAATTGTTAATATATTAAAGGTGTTACTGGTCGTAACACCTTTTTTTTTAGTCTCACGTTATTTAATTTTGACTCATTACTAAAATTGCAATTTAACCAACACAAAAAATGCCAAAACGAAACGATTTAAAATCCATTCTAATTATCGGTTCAGGCCCCATTATCATTGGACAAGCCTGCGAGTTTGACTATTCCGGATCACAAGCACTGCGGTCATTGCGAGAAGACGGAGTCGAAACCATTTTGATAAATTCAAACCCTGCAACCATCATGACAGACCCCTCGATGGCCGATCATGTGTATTTGTTGCCGCTCAACACAAAATCCATTGTTAAAATCCTAAAAGAGCATCCTCAAATTGATGCCGTTTTACCAACAATGGGTGGGCAAACCGCTCTTAATCTTTGCATAGAAGCCGACGAAAAGGGAATTTGGGACGATTTCGATGTTGAAATTATTGGAGTTGACATTGATGCCATTAACATCACAGAAGATCGTGAGAAATTTAGAGAATTGATGCTAAAAATTGGTATTCCGATGGCACCTCAGGCCACGGCCAATTCTTACCTCAAAGGAAAAGAAATTGCACAACAATTTGGGTTTCCGCTAGTTATAAGAGCATCGTTTACTTTGGGTGGTGCAGGAGCCTCCATCGTTTATAAAGAAGAAGATTTTGACGAGTTACTCAAAAGAGGCCTCGAAATATCCCCCATTCATGAAGTCATGATCGACAAAGCACTAATGGGATGGAAAGAATATGAGTTAGAGCTTTTGCGCGACGACAATGATAACGTTGTCATCATTTGCTCCATAGAAAACATGGATCCCATGGGCATACACACCGGCGATTCCATCACTGTTGCTCCGGCCATGACTCTTAGCGATGCAACATATCAAAAAATGCGAGATATGGCCATTCACATGATGCGCAGTATTGGAGATTTTGCGGGCGGTTGTAACGTACAATTTGCTGTTAGTCCAGATGAAAAGGAAGATATCATTGCCATAGAAATTAACCCAAGGGTGTCGCGATCGTCTGCATTAGCCAGTAAAGCCACAGGGTATCCGATTGCTAAAGTGGCTGCAAAATTGGCCATGGGCTACACACTTGATGAGTTGCAAAATCAAATTACAAAATCGACGTCCGCACTGTTTGAACCAACGCTGGACTATGTTATTGTTAAAATACCGCGATGGAATTTTGACAAATTTGAAGGCAGTAACAGAGAACTAGGCCTTCAAATGAAAGCTGTTGGGGAGGTAATGGGAATCGGCCGATCGTTTCAAGAAGCCCTTCACAAAGCCACCCAATCCTTGGAAATCAAACGAAATGGGCTAGGTGCTGACGGCAAAGGGTACAAAGACTATGACCAAATTGTCAGTAAACTCAAACACGCCAGTTGGGACCGAGTTTTTGTGATTTATGATGCCATTCAAATGGGAATTCCATTGTCCCGAATTCATGAAATCACTAAAATTGACATGTGGTTTTTAAAGCAATACGAAGAATTATATTTCTTAGAAAAAGAAATTTCGGAGTACAGTATTGACACCATCACCAAAGCGTTACTGTTGGAGGCCAAACAGAAAGGATATGGCGACCGTCAGATTGCCCACATGCTGGATTGTTTGGAAAGTCAAGTGTACAACAAACGCAAGGATTTCAATATTAATCGAGTGTACAAATTAGTGGACACTTGCGCCGCAGAATTTGAAGCCAAAACCCCTTATTATTATTCCACTTTTGAAAGCGAAATGACTTCAAAGGCGGGAGAAACTTTTACAGAAAATGAAAGTGTAGTTTCGGACAAAAAGAAAGTGATCGTTTTGGGTTCAGGACCGAATCGAATTGGTCAAGGAATTGAGTTTGATTATTGCTGCGTGCACGGCGTTTTGGCTGCTGCAGAATGCGGGTATGAGACCATCATGATTAATTGCAATCCCGAAACGGTTTCTACCGATTTTGACACAGCACACAAACTGTATTTCGAGCCCGTGTTTTGGGAACACATCTACGATATCATTCAACATGAAAAACCAGAGGGTGTCATTGTTCAATTGGGAGGTCAAACGGCACTGAAATTAGCCGAAAAACTCGATCGTTATGGCATTAAAGTATTGGGAACAAGTTATAAATCCTTAGATTTA
>CAJXUB010000040.1 GCA_913061125.1 uncultured Flavobacteriaceae bacterium | reverse complement strand
TCTTCGTTGTTTCGGGTTTGTTTAAAGCGATCATTAATAAATTCCATCGCTTCAACAGGATTCATATCGGCCAAATATTTGCGCATCACCCACATCCGTTGGATGGTTTTTTCGTCCAACAACAAGTCGTCTCGTCGGGTGCTGGAAGAAGTCAAATCAATGGCAGGGAAAATACGACGGTTGGAAATCTTACGATCCAACTGCAATTCCATGTTTCCTGTTCCTTTAAATTCTTCAAAAATAACCTCGTCCATTTTAGACCCCGTTTCCGTTAATGCCGTGGCAATAATCGACAGGGAACCGCCATTTTCAATATTTCTGGCCGCCCCAAAAAAGCGTTTTGGTTTGTGCAATGCGTTGGCATCCACACCACCACTTAGTATTTTTCCTGAGGCCGGTTGTACGGTGTTGTAGGCACGTGCCAATCGCGTAATGGAATCCAACAGGATAACCACATCATAGCCACATTCGACCAATCGTTTGGCTTTTTCCAAAACAATATTGGCAATTTTAACATGTTCATGCGCTTCCTTATCAAATGTAGATGCAATAACTTCCCCTCGCACATTGCGCTGCATATCAGTAACCTCCTCTGGGCGCTCGTCAATCAACAAAATCATCTGATACACCTCTGGGTGGTTCGCCGCAATGGCATTAGCCACATCTTTTAGTAACATGGTTTTACCGGTTTTGGGCTGCGAAACAATCATACCCCTTTGACCTTTACCGATGGGCGAAAACAAATCCATAATTCTGGTCGAAATGGTGCTTTGCCTTTCGGCGATATCAAATTTTTCTTTTGGAAATAATGGGGTCAAGTGTTCAAAAGCCACGCGATCCCGAACTGCTTGTGGGTCCAAACCATTAATTTTACTCACTTTAATAAGTGGAAAATATTTTTCGCCTTCCTTCGGAGGACGTACGTGGCCAAGAACGGTATCGCCGTTTTTCAATCCAAATAAACGAATTTGAGATTGTGAAACATAAATGTCATCTGGAGATGACAAATAGTTGTAGTCCGACGACCGTAAAAACCCATAGCCGTCCGACATCACATCCAAAACGCCTTCACTTTCTATGATGGCATCAAACTCAAAATCGGGCTCTTTGTACCGATTTCGGTTGTCCTTATTCCCGTTTTGTTCTTTGGATTTATTATGATGGTTGTTTTGGTTATTGTTTTGGTTATTGTTCTGGTTGTGGTTTTTGTTTTGGTGGTGTTGTTTTTTGTGTTGATGTTGTTTTTGGTGGCCCTCTTTGGTGTTTTGTTTAACCGGTTCAGAATTTTCTTTTTTGGCAGCACCGTTGGACTGGGCATTGTTGTTGGACTTATTTTGCTGCGATTTTTGAATTCTTTCTCTTCGTGGTCTCTGATTTTTTTGAGGCGCTTTTTGTTCCTCTGCAGCAGGTGTAGCAGCCTGAACATCAAGGATTTGATAGATCAAATCTAATTTTTTGAAACTTCGATATTTTGGAATATTTAATTCTCTTGCAATGTCCTGAAGTTCGGGCAGTTTTTTTTCTTTTAATTGAGTTATTTCAAACATTATGGATGGAAGTTATTGTTTTGTGGTTCGCCGATTGATAGCAAACCGAAATTTGTAATTGTATGAAAATGTGTTCTTAATGAAGTATTGTCATGAAATGGTGCAATTGAGATAAAGACATCTCTCGTTGCTTATGGTGCAATAATACAACAATATTTTTAATTAAATATCTAAAAAATTAAAAAAGAAACCATTAATTTTGAAATCCAATTTTTAAAAATGCTTCAAAGGATACAAACACTATACTTGATTATTTCTGCAGGATGCGCAGGTGGGTTACATTTTTTGTTTCCACTATGGTCACCAACCTCCGGCCCCGCCTTTTATGCCCAAGACGACACGTTGTATTTAATCCTATTTCTATCCTCTGCGGTTTTATCTCTTATTGCCATTACCAAATTCAAAACCAGACAAACTCAATTTGTTTTGGGACGTCTAAACATCATATTAAACATAATTTTACTAGGATTATTTGTGTATCGACTGCTAAATTTACCTGGAGCATCGCAAGATGCCGAGAAAGGTATTGGGTTGTTTCTTCCTATCATTTCTATCGTATTATTGGCCTTGGCCAATAAAGCCATTAAAAAGGATGAAGCTCTCGTAAAATCTGTGGATCGATTGAGATAAACCTATTATCTTAGTAGTATTAGTGCGAAGAAAAACCCCGAACTTGTGTCGGGGTTTTTTGATGCTCATCGTTTAAATTCAATCACTTCCAAATTAGCAATATTTCCGTTTGAAATTTCAAACCGCAACATGGTTCTGACCTTATGAAAACCATGGATTCCAACGGCACCAGGATTCATGTGCACCAGGTTTAACCGTTTGTCACGCATTACTTTTAAAATGTGCGAATGCCCCGAAATAAATAAATCTGGAGGGTTTTGTTTCAGGGCCTCCCGAATCGATTTGGCGTATCGGTTGGGGTATCCCCCAATGTGCGTCATCCAAACACGAATGCCTTCAATTGTAAATTTTTGATGCAGCGGAAATTCAACCCGTAAAGTGGCATTATCAATATTGCCATACACCGCCCGAAGGGGTTTTAATTTTTTTATGGCATCGGTTACTTCCAAAGTCCCGATATCGCCGGCATGCCAAACTTCGTCGGCTTGCCCAACATAGTTCAGGACATCATCCCCCATGTAGCCATGCGTGTCGGAAAGTAACAGAATTTTTCTCATAAGAAGAGGTTAAAATGAAATTTGGTTTATCCCAAAGTCTTATCTTTGTTTGTCTAAAAACAAAAGTATAAAATAGCTTGAGATTTTTCATTGATTTAGCTTACAATGGCACAAACTACCACGGCTGGCAAGTGCAGCCCAATGCCATTACGGTTCAAGACACCCTATCCAAAGCCCTTTCGGTGCTACTTAAAGATGAGATCAATTGCATGGGTGCTGGACGAACAGATGCTGGTGTTCACGCCACCAAAATGACGGCTCATTTTGATACCACTCAAGTCATTGACAAAAAACATCTCAAATTCAAACTGAATTCATTTCTTCCCAAAGATATCGCCATACACCACATCCAACAAGTCGGTCCCAAAGCCCATGCTCGATTTGATGCCACTCAAAGGACTTATCTGTATAAAATATCAAGGGTAAAAAACCCATTTGATAACGATCAAACCCATCAGTTCACACTACCGCTTGATGTTAATTTAATGAATCAGGCCGCTCAGATTTTATGCAATTACAACGATTTTGAATGTTTTTCAAGAAGCCACTCCGACGTAAAAACCTTTTTGTGTGACATCTCATTCGCCAAATGGACTTTGAGCGGGGATGTGTTAGAATTCAAAATTTCAGCCGATCGATTTTTAAGAAACATGGTCCGTGCCATCGTTGGAACCATGATTGATGTTGGTACAAAAAAAACCACTATAGAGGATTTTCATGCCATAATTCAGTCCAAAGATCGATCCAGAGCGGGAGCGTCAGCTCCTGCCAAAGGATTATATCTGACTGATATTCAATATCCTAATTCAATTTTTAGCTGTGAGTGATTCTAAGCATAGTGCATTTGATGCGCCCTTATTTGGGCGTTTGTTGCGGTACACCAAACCCTACTTTGGGGTTGTGATTTTGGCCCTCATCACGGTTTTGGGATTGGCCATTTTTGGGGCCCTAAGACCAAAAGTTTTGCAACTGGCCATGGACGAAAATATCGAGCAAAAATTCCAACCTGGATTTTTAAAATACATGCTCTGGATGTTTATTCTTCTGTTTTTGGAGGTGGTAAGTAACCTCTGTTTTATCTATTCCGCCAGTTGGCTTGGACAATCTGTTGTTCGAGATATTCGGATAAAATTATTCAATCATATTTTGGGGTTTAAAATGAAATATTTTGACAATTCCTCAGTGGGGGTTCTATTGACCAGAACCGTAACAGACATGGAACGAATTGCGGATATTTTTGGAGAAGGCCTCTTCATGATTTTTAGCGATATTTTAAAAATGCTGGTAGTTGGGACAGTCATGTTTTATATGAACTGGAAACTAAGTGTAATTGCATTTTTCACCCTTCCAGTGATTTTAATTGCTACAAAAATTTTTCAGAAATACATGAAAAAGGCGTTTGAAGAAGTTCGGAACGAAGTGGCCAATTTAAATTCATTTGTTCAAGAGCGATTGACAGGGATGAAAATTGTTCAAATTTTTGCACGCGAAGCTATAGAGAGCACTCGATTCAGAGCCATCAACGACCGTCATAAAAAAGGATGGATCAAAACGGTTTGGTACAACTCTGTGTTTTTTCCTGTCGCAGAATTATTATCCTCCATTACGCTTGGAACCATTATTTGGTTGGGTGGATTGCACACCGTTTTTGAGCAAACCGCCAGTGTTGGAGACTTAGCGGCCTTTATAATGATGGTTCCGATGATGTTTCGACCTTTACATCAAATTGCCAACAAATTTAACACCCTACAAATGGGAATGGTGGCTGCAGATCGTGTTTTTAAAGTGTTGGATACGCAATCCAATATTGAGGATCGTGGCATGACGCAACTGGATAATTTTAACGGAAATATCGAATTCAAAGCGGTTCATTTCTCCTACATTCCCTCCGAACCAGTCCTTAAAGGGGTGTCATTTAAAGTCAATTCTGGTCAAACAATCGCAATTGTAGGGTCCACAGGGGCAGGAAAAACCACCATCATCAATTTGTTAAATCGGTTTTATGACATCGACAACGGCACCATCACATTTGATGGTGTTGATATAACCTCAGTTACTCTAAAATCCTTGCGGTCGCAGGTAGCTATCGTCCTCCAAGATGTCTTTTTATTTGCCGATTCAATTCTAAATAACATCACCTTAGGCGATTCCAGTATTTCCGAATCCGAGGTAGCCCATGCGGCCAAGCAAATAGGCATTCACGAATTTATTTGCAGCTTACCAGATGGATATCATTTTAACGTAAAAGAACGCGGTGCCATGCTGTCTGCTGGGCAGCGTCAATTGATTGCATTTTTGAGAGCATACATTACCAATCCCAAGGTTCTTATTTTGGATGAAGCAACGGCTTCAATCGATTCATATTCTGAGGAACTCATCCAACAGGCCACCAAAACCATTACCAAAGGTCGGACCTCTATTGTCATTGCACACCGCCTTGCGACAATTCAAAAAGCAGATACGATTTTGGTTATGGATTCTGGTGAAATAGTTGAGAAGGGATCCCACGCCGAATTATTGGCCAACGAAGGCGGCCCATATTCAAAGCTGTATCAAGCGCAATTTCTGGATTCTGAAGCGTCAATTTAAAGCTGCTTCAAGTTTTTGAATCAATTCTTGAGTGTTGTTGTACAACACAAATTCGCCATTGTTAACAAAAGAAATTTGACCCGATTCTTCACTAACCACTAGGGCTAATGCATCGGTTTTTTCCGTAATTCCAATGGCGGCCCTATGCCGTAAGCCGAAGTGCGAGGGAATATCTTTTTGGTTATTTACAGGGAGGATAACACGAGTGGCTTTTATGGTGTTGTTTGAAATGATAATGGCTCCATCATGCAAAGGGCTATTTTTAAAAAAAATACTTTCCAGAATTGGTTGGGTGACTTTAATGGCCATGGGGTCGCCCGTTTCGACCAAAAAATCCAAGTTGTTATTGCGCTCCAAAACCATAAGGGCACCTGTTTTGGAACTGGACATTTTGGTGCATGCTTTAATGATGGTGTTGGCATTGGTGCTGTTTTTATTAACCGAATTAGATAAAAATGGAAACCGGCCTAAAACACCATTTTTTGGGCCAAAATTGGTCGAGCCAATCATAAGTAAAAATTTTCTAATTTCTGGTTGAAATACAACAATCAGTGCGATGATTCCAACACTCATAAAGCCCCCCAAAATTTTGGTTAGCATACGCATTTCAAGGGTGTCCACCAACAAGAAAAAGAGGTAAAATATGACGATTCCAATAAAAATATTCAGTGCAACGGTTCCTCGGATAAGTTTATAAACGTAATACAGCAGAAGCGCTACGAGCACTATATCTATAGCATCTAGAATGCTAAAATCTAAAAGGTCTTTTAAAATATCCACGTCAAAAAAATCTCGTTAAAGATAGCAAATAAAACAATACTATTGGATTTCTGAAAG
This sequence comes from uncultured Flavobacteriaceae bacterium, assembly GCA_913061125.1. Lineage (GTDB taxonomy): Bacteria > Bacteroidota > Bacteroidia > Flavobacteriales > Flavobacteriaceae > UBA3537. The sequence goes on along the minus strand of CAJXUB010000040.1, from coordinate 7,569 downwards.
TTTGAGGGTATTGAATAGTGTAACACACTCCATGGCTGGTTTTACATCGTGAACTCTAAGAATTTTCGCACCGTTCATTAGAGCAATACTGTGTAGTGCAGTGGTGCCATTGAGGGCCTCATTGGCTGAGCAATTTAGAGTTTTGTAAATCATGGATTTTCGAGAAATTCCAGCCAATACAGGGCGGTTCAAGTGTGTCAAAAATGACAGTTGATTTAGAATCTCGTAGTTCTGATTTAAGGTTTTGGCAAATCCAAACCCTGGATCGATTACGATGTCTTTAATGTTGTGCGTTTTTGCAGCTTGTATTCGCTCTGAAAAATACTGAAAAACAGCCCCTAAAAGATCATCATAATCTGTCATTTGTTGCATGGTTTGAGGCGTTCCGCGCATGTGCATCATGATGTACGGAACTTGAAGCTGTCCGACAGTCGCCAGCATCTGATTGTCCAAACGTCCAGCTGAAATATCGTTGCAAATTGCCGCACCTGCTGCCACACACTCAGACACCACTTTGGCTCTGAAAGTGTCTATGGATATGAGACACTCCGGGAAAGAGTTTACAATTAAATTCACCACTGGAACTATCCGTTTAAGTTCTTCATCCTCAGAGACAAAATCCGCCCCGGGTCGAGAACTGTATGCCCCAACATCAATAAATGTTGCCCCGTCACGCAATGAAGTTTCAACTTGATTCAATATGGTTTTTGAGTCTTTATAGCGTCCGCCATCATAAAAAGAATCTGGGGTGATGTTTAGGATGCCCATCACTTTGGGCGTCTCCAAATCTATAACGAAGCCCCTGCAATTGATGCTCATAGAAAGTTGTTTTGGTGTTGAATCCATGTTCCTTTAAAGTTTAAACCTCAATGTTTGATGGTTTGAAAATTTTAAGCGAAATTTACGGAAATTTCATTCGAATTCATGCAAAATACTTCAAAAGAATACGATGCTGTGGTGGCCACATGCCGCGATTTATTTTTAAAAAAAATGAAGGATTACGGTTGTGCTTGGCGGATTTTAAGACTTCCATCATTAACCGATCAAATTTTCATTAAAGCGCAACGCATTCGTGGGTTGCAGCAAAATAAAACCCAACGTGTGGAAGAAGACGCTCAGAGCGAATTTGTGGGCATAGTAAATTATTGCTTGATGGCTCTCATTCAAATTGACCGTGGGGTGGCTGAGCAACCCGACATGTCTTTTAAAGACGTCGTCCAGGATTACGATTCTAAAATTGCACAAACCAAACAGCTGATGATGGATAAAAATCACGATTATGGCGAAGCATGGCGCGACATGCGTGTGAGTTCACTAACAGATTTGATTCTGCAAAAACTTCTAAGAGTCAAACAAATTGAAGATAATGCCGGTCAGACTTTAGTCAGCGAGGGCATCGATGCCAATTACCAAGATATGATTAATTATGCCATATTTGCTCTCATTCACCTGAATAAAAACACATGAAAATTTTAACCCCCATAGCCCGAATATTTGTCGGAATTTTATTTATAATTTCGGGTTTTATTAAACTCAACGACCCCCTTGGATTTTCGTACAAACTTCAAGAATATTTCAGTACTGAGGTTTTAAATTTACCCGTTTTAGAACCCTATGCACTGGCCATTTCCGTTTTTGTGGTCGTTTTTGAAGTTGTTCTTGGGGTTTTTCTTTTGATAGGTTATAAGCCCAAATTTACCATCTGGAGTTTGGTGTTGATGATTGTTTTTTTTACTTTTTTGACGTTTTACTCGGCGTATTTCGACAAGGTCAAAGACTGCGGCTGTTTTGGAGACGCCTTGAAATTGACCCCCTGGGAAAGCTTCACCAAAGATGTGGTTTTATTGGGTTTAATTTTAATTATTTTTTTCGGCCAAAAACACATTACACCAGTCTTTAATTCCTTGTGGACCAACATTTTAGCATCCACCAGCTTAATACTCAGTTTGGCTTTTGGCTACCACGTATTGATGCACCTCCCGAGCATCGATTTTAGAGCGTATAAAATTGGAGATAATCTGTTGGACAACATGGCTACACCCCCCGATGCGCCCAAAGCCGTTCAAGAATTTAAATGGACTTTTGATGTTAATGGCGAAAAGAAAACCATAGTAACAGACGGCACTTACCCCAATGTAGATGGGACATATCTAAACGTTGAAACTAAAGTCATAAAAGACGGCTTTCAGCCCGCTATTTTAGATTTTTCAATTGAATCGGAAACTGAAGATTTCACCCAAGAATTTTTGGCTAAAGAACGTTTATTAATGATCATTTCCTACAACCTCGAAACAGCAGAGCGAGATGGGCTAAGTCAGCTAAAAACGATATCTGATTTAGCACTGAGCAAGGGCTATACCGTTATTGGGTTGAGTGCTTCTGGGCAGAACGTGAAGGATCAAATCAAATCTCAATATGGCCTCAATTTTGAGTTTTATTTATGCGACGAAAAAGCCCTAAAAACAGTGGTTCGATCCAACCCTGGGGTTTTAGAATTGCAAAAGGGTACGGTCCGTCAAAAAGTCCATTGGAATGATATCGATGATTTAGAATTATAATTTTGGCTAATTATTTCATAAAAAAACTCATCAACACCTTTCTTACGTTATTTGGAGTTGTTACCGTTGTATTTTTTTTATTTCATGTTTTGCCAGGCGATCCTGCTCGGATGATGTTGGGCCAAAATGAAGACCAAACACAACTGCTTTCAATCAAGAAAAAATACGGTTTTGATCAACCGCTTTTAACGCAATATGTGTATTATTTAAATGATGTATCTCCCATTTCTTTTCATTACAACTCAAAAGATCATTACACAAACTTGTCGTCTGGACATTACTCGTACCATTCTTTAGCCCGTTTTCAAAATGGACAATTGGTTATAAAATACCCCTACTTGAGACAGTCTTTTACAAAACAAGGGAAAAATGTTTCTCAAGTTTTAAGTGAAACGTTGCCCAACACCATTGTTTTGGCAGTTTCTGCCATAAGTCTTGCTTTGTTTTTGGGGTTGGTTTTAGGAATTATTTCTGCACTTTACAAAGACCGTGGGATTGACAGAGTCGTTCTGGTCATGAGTACCTTTGGTATGAGCTTGCCTTCTTTTTTTAGTGCTATTTTGGCCGCATGGTTATTTGGATTTTTGTGGCATGATTTCACGGGATTAGAAATGACCGGGAATTTGTACGAGTTGGACGACTACGGCGAGGGATATTCGCTGCAACTGCAAAATTTAATTTTACCAGCATTTGTTTTGGGTATCCGTCCACTGGCGGTTGTCTCCCAGCTCATGAGAAATGCACTCCTCGAAGTTTTAGGTCAGGAGTACATCACAACAGCAAAAGCTAAAGGACTAAGTCCCACAAAAGTGCTGTGGAATCATGCTCTAAAAAACGCATTGAGTCCGGTTATTACTGCCGTTTCAGGATGGTTTGCATCCATGTTGGCTGGAGCCGTTTTTGTAGAATATGTTTTTGGGTGGAATGGCCTTGGTAAAGAAATTGTAAATGCCTTAAATACGCTAGATTTACCCGTAATTATGGGTGCTGTTTTAGTAATATCGAGTATTTTTGTCACATTAAATATTTTGGTAGATTTATTGTATGTTAAATTAAACCCAAAAATTAAACTCAATTAAAATGAACAAAAAAATCGTCCTACTATGTTTTAGCATCAGTCTTTTGGTAAATTGCCAATCTAAACCCAAAACAACGTTTTCAAAACTGGCTTTAGAGGACAGCCTCATTCAACCGAACGATGAATCCATTACGGTGCAAGAAATTTTAAAACAACACTCAGGAAAGTATGTTTTTATAGATGTTTGGGCCTCATGGTGCAAGGACTGTAGAAAAGCGCTTCCTGACCTTGAAAAACTTCAAAAACAGTTCCCCAAAATGAGCTATGTTTTTTTCTCTTTGGACCGTTCCAAAAAAGCTTGGAAGAAGGCCATAAAACAGTACAACATTGAAGGCGATCATTATTACATGTCATCCGGTTGGAAAGGGCCACTGGGTCAATTTCTAGACCTGGATTGGATTCCACGCTATATGATTATCGATCCAGAAGGAAAAATTTTAGTTTATAAAGCTATAGAAACAACAGATAAAAATTTATTAAAACACATACAATGAGAAAACAAATTGTTGCAGGCAACTGGAAAATGAACAAAGATTTTGTGGATTCGGAAATCTTAGTTGCCAAACTTTTAAGCCAGCACAAACACGCCCAAACCCAGGTTATAATTGCGCCACCATTCACAAATCTTCTGGCAGCCACCAATGCTCTAAAAGGAAGTTCTATTGATGTAGCGGCACAAAACATGCACTTCGCTAAACAAGGGGCCTATACAGGAGAAATTAGCGCAGACATGCTCAGTAGTGTTGGTGTAAAAACAGTGATTTTAGGCCATAGCGAGCGCCGCGCCTATTTTAACGAAACGGACGAATTATTAGCCCAAAAAGTAAATGCCGCCTTGGAAAACAAAATGCGTGTTATTTTCTGTTTTGGAGAAGAATTATCAGACCGTAAATCCGGTCAACAAAATGATGTCGTTGCTGCACAAATTCAAAAAGCACTGTTTCATTTGTCGCCCGATGCTTGGTCCAATATTATACTGGCTTATGAGCCGGTTTGGGCCATAGGCACAGGGGAAACGGCCTCTCCAGAACAAGCCCAAGACATGCATGCCTTTATCCGACAAACCATTGCGAATCAATACAATGCCCAGTTGGCTAATTCTATTTCGATATTATATGGCGGCAGTGTTAAATCTTCCAATGCCAAAGACATTTTTTCGAAACCAGATGTTGATGGCGGTTTGATTGGAGGTGCATCGTTGGATGCCGAGCATTTTTATGCCATTGTCAACTCGTTTTAAACCATGGCCTCCATTTACATTGGCTATCATTTTGAGGTTTTTCCACTAAATCCTGGTGTCGAAATTCTAATTGCTGAACTGGGAGTTGCTGGATTTGAAAGTTTTGTGGAAACTCCAATAGGATTAACGGCTTACATCCAGATAAGCGATCATTATGATGCCATTTTAGAATCCATTCAAATTTTAAACCAAAACGAATTTGATATTTCCTATCGTGTGGAAACAATTGAGCCAATCAATTGGAATGCCGTTTGGGAAGAAAACTTTCAACCCATTTTGGTGAATCAGAAATGTGCGGTTCGAGCCCCATTTCACCCCAAAGCGGAAGTTGAGTTTGATATTATCATAGAACCAAAAATGAGCTTTGGGACGGGGCATCATGAGACAACCCACATGATGATTGAATTTCTGTTGCGAACCGATTTGGAACAAAAATCGGTGTTAGACATGGGGTGTGGGACAGGAGTTTTGGCCATTTTAGCTGAAAAAAAAGGCGCCAAAACAATTACCGCTATAGACATAAACGATTGGTGTTTTAGAAATTCTTTGGAAAATATTGAAAAGAATTGTTGCAAAAAAACCACAGTAATAAAGGGGGATGCCGAAGCACTAAACCAAAAAACTTTTGATGTTATTATCGCCAATATTAACAGAAATATTCTAATTCAAGATATTCCGACTTATGCGACTTGTTTAAATCCAAAGGGTTTATTATTTTTAAGTGGATTTTATATCGATGATATACCCAAGATTCAAGAGGTTTGTGAACGCTATAATTTAAGTATGGTAGAACAGATTTCAAATAACGATTGGGTTGCTTTAAAATTTACAAAAAACGAATGGCCACAAAAGAAGAACTTAAAGAAGTTTTAGAAACCATTGAAGACTCAGGTCACCTCAATGAAATTGTATTATTTAACGACGATTTCAATACGTTTGACCACGTCATACAAACTTTGGTAGAGACTTGCAACCACACCTACGAACAAGCTGAGCAGTGCTCTATTTTGGTGCATTACAAAGGAAAATGCACCGTAAAAACAGGCCCTTACGAAGACTTAAAACCCCGTTGCACCAAGCTTCTTCAAGCGGGTTTAAGTGCCGAAATTGTCTAATATCAGTTTTTTAAAGAGTTGTTGGACAGACATAATCACTCAATGGAAGATTGGTCTTTTTGAGCGCACCAAATCCGCCAGCAATATCAATAATATTTATAAAACCACGGGCTTTCAAAATAGAGGCCGCGATAACGGATCGGTATCCTCCAGCACAATGAATGTGATACAGTTTGTTGGAATTCACTTGGTCCATTTGAGAATTGATATAATCAAGAGCAAAATGCTGAACACCTTCCATTTTTAAATGTAACGATGCGTATTCGCCATCTTTCCTAACATCCAAAATATTTAAAGAATTAGATTTAGATTTGGATTCAAAATCTAAAGCTGAAATGGATTCGATTTGGTCAGTACTACGCCCAGCTTCAATCCAGGCATTAATGCCACCTTCCAAATACCCAAGCGTATTGTCGTAACCCACTCGAGCCAAACGCGTTACTGCTTCTTCAGATTTTCCCTCGGGAACCACCAACAGAATCGGCTGGGTAATGTCAGTAATAAGCGCACCAACCCAGGGTGCAAATCCGCCATTAAGTCCAATAAAAATGGAACCAGGGATATGGCTTTTTACAAATTCTTGTTGTGTTCTTACGTCCAAAATGAGGGTGTCTTTATTCTCAGCTAATTCCTCGAATAACTCCACGGAAAGTGGGTTATCGCCGGAGGCCAAAACCTGTTCCAGTTGTGCATATCCTGTTTTATTTAATAGTGCATTTTTAGAGAAATATTGCGGTGGTGGAGCGATACCACGTAGGACTTCTTCAACAAATTCGTCCTTGCTCATTTCAGATCGAAGCGCATAGTTGGTTTGTTTCTGTTCGCCAATGGTTCCTACAGTTTCTTTGCTGAGGTTTTTTCCGCATGCAGATCCAGCACCATGAGCAGGATAAACAATAACATCATCGTTTAGGGTCATAATTTTGGACCGCAACGACTCAAAGAGCATTCCGGCTAAATCTTGTTCTGTCAGGTCCGATTTGATGGCTAGATCGGGTCGCCCTACATCCCCTAGAAATAAAGTATCTCCTGTGAAAACTGCGTGATTTTTACCTTCTTCATCAATTAGCAGGTATGTGACCGATTCCAAAGTGTGGCCGGGGGTGTGCAATACTTTTATGGTTATTTTTCCAATTTTAAATTCTTCGTTATCAGAGGCATTGTAACACTTAAATGTGGTGTTGGTATTGGGCCCAAAAACAATAGTAGCTCCAGTTTTTTTGGCCAAATCGACATGTCCAGACACAAAATCGGCATGGATATGGGTTTCGAAAATGTATTTGATTTTCGCGTTGTTTTGTTTCGCTTTTTCGATGTAGGGCTGAGGTTCTCTAAGAGGATCAATGATGGCTGCTTCGCCGTCGGATTCGATGTAATAAGCGCCTTGAGCCAGGCAGTTGGTGTAGATTTGTTCGATTGTCATATTTTTTGAGATTTAATCTATAACAAAGGTAGTATTTTTTTGAATTTGAACTAAAATTCTTTTTGAGGGAAAAATTATTGAATTATATTTGCACCCTTGCAAAGGCCTCGTAGCATAACTGAATAGTGCACTTGATTACGGCTCAAGAGGTTGCA
>CAJXUB010000039.1 GCA_913061125.1 uncultured Flavobacteriaceae bacterium | reverse complement strand
AAAGAAGCGGTGGCTTCAAATCCTGAAAGTTGTTGCTTTAAAATTGCTGAAATTTCAGCTGCTTTTACATCTGCCATTGTAATCTATTTTAACTCTTCGAACTCGGTGTGAGTTCTCAATTAATTTGTTATAAATTTGTTTTTTATTTCGTTCAACTGGTTGGAAACACTCGCATTGTATTGTTGGTCTCCAACACGTAAAATAAACCCTCCTAGGATGGTTTCATCTACAATTTTGGTTAAGGTGACGTCTTTGTCCGATAGGGTCTTTAGTTTGGCCATGACCTTTTTTTCTAAAGTTTCGGTCATTGGGACTGCTGTGGTAACTGTTGCTTCTTCTTTGTTGTTGAGCTCGTTGCACAATCGGTTGTATTGGATTGCGATGGGCTGCAACAAATCGAAACGTTTGTTTTGAGCTAAAGTCTGAAATAACGCTTTTATTGAGCTGCTTGATTCATTAAAAACGTTATCCAACACAGCTCTTTTTTCAGAAAGTTTAACCACCGGAGATTTTAGGACAGCATCAAGCTCAGCGTTGGCTGCTATAGTATCGGACAAGTGGTTCATCTCGTCTTGTAACATTGCCGTTCTTTTGCTGTCTTTAGCTATGCTAAGAATAGCTTTGGCGTATCGGATGGCTGCTCGAGTCCCTGACATAATTGGTTTAATTTAAACTGGTGTCTTCCAACATAGACTCAACAAGTTTTTCTTGTTTGCTTTTATTGGATAATTCGTCTTTTAAAACTTTTTCTGCAATAGAGATTGAAATTTCTGCCACTTGAGATTTTAAATCGGCTACTGCCGCTTTTTTCTCTGCCTCGATGGCGGCTTGTGCTTGTGCCACGAGTTTATTGGCTTCTTGTTGAGCTTCAGCTTTTGCGTCGTCAATCATTTTGTTTTTAAGCTCACGTGCTTCTTTAAGCATGGCTTCACGCTCGGCACGGGCTTCTTTCAAAACACGTTCGTTATCTGCTTGAAGGTTTTCCATCTCTTGACGGGCTTTTTCAGCAGAGGCTAAGGCGTCTTTTATTCCTTCTTCACGCTCACTAACAGCGCCTAAAATTGGTTTCCAAGCAAACTTTCTCAAGATAAAAACGAGGACCAAAAAAGTAATTAAAGTCCAAAAAACGAGTCCAAATTCTGGTGTTATTAAATCCATTTTGTTTTTATTAAAATAACTTAAATATTAGAAATACAGAAGCAACCAACCGTTACTTCTGTATTTTGTGTTTTACCCTTGTAAGAAAGCAACAACAACACCAAAAAGTGCTACCGCTTCTACGAAGGCTGCTAAAATTAGTGCAGAAGATTGAATCTTTCCGTGCATCTCAGGCTGACGCGCCATGGCTTCCATAGCCGACCCGCCAATTCTTCCGATACCCATACCAGCTCCAATGGCTGCTAATCCAGCTCCAATCGCTGCAATTCCTGTAATAGTCATAATATATAATTTAAGTTAATGATGTTCTTCTTCTGTTGCCATGCCAAAATATAAGGCAGACAATATTGTAAATATATACGCTTGTATTGCGGTCACAATGACCTCAATGATGGTGATAAATAATGAAAATGCTACTGAAACTGGGGCTATAGCAATACTTTTGAATACAAAAATCAATGACATAAGTGCTAGTATGATAACGTGGCCTGCGGTAATATTAGCAAACAAACGAATCATAAGTGAAATTGGTTTCACGAACATTCCAATGATTTCGATAGGCATTAAAAACAGTTTCATAGGGACTGGGACTCCAGGCATCCAAAAAATGTGTTTCCAATAATTTTTATTTCCACTTACGGTGGTAATGATAAATGTTATAACTGCTAGGGTAAATGTAAAGGCAATGTTTCCGCTGAGATTTGCCCCATTCAAAATAGGGATTAGTCCAAAAATATTATTGATCCAAATGAAAAAAAAGATGGTTAACAAGTAGGGCATGTAACGCTTGTATTTGTGGTCTCCAATCATGGGGCGAGCAATTTCGTCTCGAACAAAAATAATCAAGGGTTCAACAAAACTCGCGATTCCTGAGGGAACATAGTTGTCTGATTTTTTGTACCGTCGAGCGGCTGACAAAAATATAAAAAACAGTACTGCTATTGACACCCACATCATCAGGACGTTGCGCGTAATTGAAATGTCAAATTTTGGTCTGTGTGCATTTGTTGGATGCCCCTGTTCATCGTAAACCACTTCTTTGGCACCATCATCTAGGACATAGACCTTTTCGTGAACATTAACGAAACGTTGATCATTTTTTTCAACAATTTCATGACCGTGATAATCGTGATGGAACGCTGAAGAAGAAAATGTAGTTAAACCTTTTTCGGTATAAACGATAACTGGGAGTGGAATGGTGATGTGCATTTCATTCTCTTTCCCCGCATTTAAAGTTGCTATATGCATACCATAGGCGTCTTTGACGTGATGCAGAATCATCTCTTTTGGGTCAAATGTTTTGTCCAAGTTTGCGCCTTGACTGGGCTCTTTCGCAAATCCATTTAAGCTCGAGATTAAAAAAAACAGAGTTAGGAAATTGCGTTTTAAGGATGATAATGTCATTTCTGCAGCTTTAAAATACCTGTTTTAAAATACGCTGCAAATTTACGTACATTATATGAATTGGCAAACATAATTAATCTCTTAATTATCAAAGTTTTTTTTGTTTATATATGTGAGGGGTTAAACGCCTTATGAAGTAACAATTAGGGGGTTCTCAAAATTCTAGTTACACTAAAAATTTCAAACCATAAAAATAAAAAATAGGGAATGAAAAAATTAAAGACATCTGGTTGTTTGTTTTCCAAATCGGAAACTAATAATGGCAATAAAAATACGATGGCCAAAATCATTTTGAGTATGGTTAGTCCCATAAAGAGATTAAAAATATTCTTGTGCCCGGACGAAAATCTGTGATTCAAAATAGAACATAAAATTGCAGTAATAAAACAATGAAAGCCGTAGATGTGCCAGATTGGAAAAAAAAGAGTTTTGGTCGACACAAAATAATAAAGTAAGTAATTATGCGTCGCAAATAATACAACGGTAACAACAATTAACTGTATAAGAAATTGGATTTGTATTGTTTTAAACGTCTTCATTGTTGTTTTGAAGATTGAGTTACCTGCTTAATGACATGAACAACAGAACAAATAACGCCAACCAAACTTAAAGCTAATGTGAAATAGTTGTGGCCTTCTTTTGAATAATATTCATCTAATTTTAGCCCAACAAACACGAATGACCCTAGTATGGCCAACATTTGAACTGCCAGTCCAGATAGGGCCGCCAAATGTTTAAGCGGATTGTTCGGGTTTGGCACTTGTTGGAATTGTAGATTTATTGTCTGTTTTTAGTTCTTTGACCGACACTTTCATCTGGCAATGTGCATTAAAGGTAGCACCAGGTTCTACGGCTAGTTTTCCCGTTTGAACTTCGCCTTCGACTCGAGCTGATGCGCGCAAACTTAAGGTATCCGAAACGCTCAATTTGCCCGTAACTTGACCCTCAATATCTGCATTATTACACGAAAGGTTTCCATCTACAGCACCTGTACTGCCAATAACCACTTTACCGTTTGTGATTAGAGTCCCTTTTACAGATCCTTCGATTCTAAAATCGCCCTCACTTTTCAAATCCCCTTCAAATATCGTTCCATGAGCGATCATGTTCTGTTGAGACAATCCCGCTTGATACGATTTTGGTTTTTTAGTTTCACTAAACATAATCTCTAATTTTATTTCTTAATCCATTCCATATATTGGTCTAAATTTTTGTGGATTTGGAGTGTTGTGTAATGTTTTGCCGAAATGGCAAATGAAGGCTTTGATAAAATTTCGGGGCTATCGATTTTTAAAAGCTCTGAAAAGCCCCTAGCACCATTGATGCTTCTCAAGCCATGGACAACTACAAAGGTAGTGTTTATATCATAAACGTCCTGAGAAACCTTTAAATTAAAAACATCTTCCTCCTCAACGGCTTTGTTGAGTGCTGTTGTAAAATTCTCAATGGCCGCCTTATCTTGAGCCCCAAACTCATAAACCGTTTTGTAGGAACGGCTGTTGTCAGTGCCATCAAAACTTGCGACAGACAGGCGCTGTGTAAGATCCAACAACATCTCTGAGGCCTGCTTACCCTCACGACTGTTGGGGTAATTTAATGCAATGTAATTTAACCCTTTTTTGTACCGCTCATAGCCATAAAGTCGGCCGCTCGCTGTGGATTTCAAGAGCTCAAATTTGGGTACCATTTCATCCCCTTCAAATCGCGTAATTTCTGCATCACAACCCTCGATAACTCGCTGGTACTGATTGTTTTCAAAAAGTTTATATAGCGCTTCATATCTGGCTTTTGGGCTCTGCTGGTCAGCATCTAAAATTGCTGTTGGGTTTTGAAGAATCTGAGCGTATCTCGATGTTGGATAGTCCCTAATAATTTGCTGTTTCATTTGACGGGCCATCGGCTGATTGGCCATTAATTCATATACTTTATATAAATTATACCGCACAGGCAAAACGAGTCGTTCTTCAACTTTTTGATTCAACAAAAATTCTAACCTCTCTCGTGACCTCTCGTAATCTTTAAATTTGTTTTTATAAATCAATCCTAACTGATAATAAGCGAAATTTCGAGCCTTGGATATACTGTCAATTTCGGTGGGGTCTTTTGGAATTTGATCGATGTAATAAGCTGTAGTCAAAAGGTCTTTATTTTGTTGATTTTTGGCGTTGTTATCGGCCGTTTGGGAGGATGAGGTCAAAATCGTTTTATTGGACCACCGCCAGTTATCCTCCAGTGGTCTTTCACCCCAAATATTTATAAACTCATTTTTCCCAAACGCAACAGTTGTGGGTTGATAAAAATAGAACCCGCCTTTTGGGTCTGTTGGTGTTGTAGCGGCATTTTTGGAGGCTAAAAGAGCATTCGATTGAGCTTGTTGTCTCTGCTCCTCTGCTTGTTTTAAACGATCTATGACACGTTGAAAAAAAGCTTCAACCTCATCGTCATTCATAGCGGTTAAGCGCAGAATACTGTCGTTGGTTTGAGCAATGGATTCGTACAAAATGACATCTTGAAGGTTGTCCAAACGCTTTTTCACAGCACGGTAGGGCTTGGTGTTTTTTTGGTAATGAATAAGAGTGCTGTCATAATAAGTCCCAGCAAGACTATACGCCGAATCATCAAAATAAATATCGGCAATGGTGTTGTAATTTTTGGCCTTAAGAAACGCATCCTGGGAATCTGCTCTCAAGGATTTGTTGTAATACTCAACAGCCAAAGAATCCTTGTTCAAAATGTTATGATGATTGGCAACAACGTGATAAATTCGATCCAGAAAAGGTCGATTTTCTCGGTTGAGCTCCATAGAGGCCAGTTGTTGGTTGAGAGCTTCCAAATCGCCTTCGTTGTAATCAAAATTTTTAAGCTGTTCCAACATGGCATTAACCCTGTAGGCCCTTGGTACTTTCCGATTCAGATCAATTACCTTTTGAAACGCTAATTGAGCACTGTCGCGTTCTGCTTTTTGATTAAACAGCTGTCCTTCTATAAAATACAACCGCCCTTTAAGGGCATTATTTTTTGTTATTTCAGCAGCCGATTGCAAATATACTAACGCCGAATCCAATGTCCCTTGATTGATATACAATTGCGCTAAGGTTGTTGAGGCCTCGACGATGTTGTCTTTTGAAAGATCGTCGCGGGTTATCAATTTATTGAGATTATCCAGTGCTATGGCCTCATTTTCGAGACGTAAATTAGTTTTGGCCCGCCATATTTTCGCAGCATTGATGTTGCTGCTGGCAGGGTATTTAAACAAAATATAATTGAACGCTTCTAAGGCCGGAATAAACCTGCCGCTGTAATAGCGGGATTTACCAAGAAGCAAATACGCTTCATCAATTTGTGGGTTTTTTTCTTTTCCCCTGATGTTCATCCCATGGGTTTGAACGGCTTTGACGGCTTTTTCTTCAGCGCGTTCAAATGCTGGATTCTCTTGTTCAGGAAGGAAGGCAAAAGCATCTGTAACATTCAGGCGTTCTATGGGTAAAATCTCCCAAAAATTATCATTATACGTGGATTCAATGGTGCTTAAACCGTCTTGTAGTGCTAAATTTCCATTGTATAACACGTTGTATTTTGTGTTCAGGGCGTGCCAGTTTCGATTCAAAAATCGATCTTTCTTTCTCGAGCAACCGGACACGACCATTGTTGCCGTCAAAATAATTGTAATATATTTAATTGTATTTCTCAAGATGAGGCAATTTATTGACTTATAACTTAAATATTGCTTTATTGGTATGCAACGGTTGTAAAAATACTCATCTTTTTGAATAAATCTAATTTTTTCTCTGATTTTAGCCCTTTATTTGGAGTGTATTTCATGCATAAAACACAAAAATTTAGCGGACTCTTAACAAGATGTTACCCATCAACTTCGTTATTTTTGTCTAAAATTTACTTATGGCGTCATTTAAAACCCTGCAAATAAAACACATACGACGAGAAACGTCAAAGGCCGTTAGTCTTTGTTTTGATGTTCCAAAACCATTGGAAGCTCAATACCGTTTTGAGGCCGGACAATACCTTACCCTAAAAGCTGTTATTGATGGAGAGGAAGTACGAAGAGATTACTCCATCTGCTCAAGTCCTGATAGTGGCGAACTCACAGTTACCGTGAAAGAAATCCCTAATGGGCTGTTTTCTAGCTATGCCAATAGAAGTCTTGCCGTTGGCGATGCTGTGGAAGTTGCCCCACCCAAAGGCCGATTTGTATTGAACAAAACCCACCCCCCAGAAACCATTGTTGGATTTGCTGCAGGAAGTGGAATTACTCCCATTATGAGTCATTTAAAAACCACTTTAGAAACGAATACTTTTCAAAAATTTGTGCTTATTTATGGCAATAAATCTCCCAAAGAAACCATTTTTTATGATGAAATTTTAGCGCTAAAAAAACAGTACAGCTCTCGATTTGAAGTTCAATTTTTGTTCAGTCAATCGCACGACGATACGGCCTTATTTGGCCGAATTGACCGCGGGAACACAACATACATTTTAAAACAAAATACCGCTCTGCTACGCTCCTCCACATTTTACTTGTGTGGCCCCGAGGGTATGATTCAGACGGTTCAAGAAGTATTGCTTGAAAACGGTGTTTCAAGAGAAAATATTCTTTTTGAACTCTTTTCCTCAAAACAAATCACAAGCGAGCCCATTTCTTCAACCAAACAGGGCAAAATAAGCGTTACACTTCTGGTAGATGACGACACCGAATCGTTCGAAATGGAGTCTGATAAAACCATTTTGGAGGCCGCCTTAAATCAAAATATCGATGTCCCCTATTCTTGCCAGGGTGGCGTTTGCAGCAGTTGCATTTGTCGAATCACAGAAGGCAGTGCTGAAATGCGTCAAAACAGCGTTTTAACAGATAGCGAGGTGGCCGAAGGGTTAATCCTGAGCTGCCAAGCAGTACCAACATCTTCAAAAATTCATGTCGATTTTGATGATATTTAAATGGATTTAATGGCTTTAATTACATCCATCTCGTCTATCGAAGCAATGGCATTTTCATACCCTTTTGGATAGCGATTCCCATACACCGATGTTGGAATTTTAGGGAATTGCTCTCGGTCGGGAAGTAAGCAATTTTCTAGGGGCTGATTATAGGGTTTAAACCCTGCATACGGATGTGTTACTCCCCAAATTGTTATAACTGAAGTTCCCATCATGGCTGCCATATGGGCATTCCCAGAATCCATGGCAACCATAACTTTAAGTGCCGACATAAGCGTTAATTCTTCTGCCATAGAAAATCGCCCTGCTACAGAAATAACATTAGCTTTTGATTGAGCCAAACGCTCAAGCAATTGTTGCTCTTGACCCCTTCCACCAAACAGAAAAACGGAATGATCTTTTGATATATGGTCAATGATTGACTTCATCTTCTGAAAAGGATAAGTCTTAGACTTGTGTGCTGCGAAGGGGGCTATCCCAATGAATGGTTTTGCTTGGTTTTTTAAGATATTCTCAAGGGCATTCGTGCGTTCTAAGGGTGGAAGAAAATTAGGATTCTCTAAAGACAATTCATACCCCAAAGCTCGAAATACATCGGCGTAGCGTTCAACAGTTGGTTTTAAGGGTTTAAAAACTTGACCGGAAATAAGTTGCTGTTTGGCCTGGCGCCCTTTGTCCACCACAACCCACCTCATTGTGGGCAACAATGCCTTTAGGATTTTGGTGCGCAACACGTTGTGAAGATCTGCTACACCGTTTACATCCAACGCCCTGATGTATCGCGCTAATTTCCAAAGTCCAAACAAACCACGAAATTCTCTTTTTAAATCGATGGATTTTACCGAGACTCCTTCTAAATGAGAAAATAAGGAAGCAAAAGCGGGCTTGGTTAGTACAGTTATTTTACAATTCGGATGAGCGTTTTGAAGTGCTGTAAGTACTGGAACTGATATGGCCACATCGCCTAAGGACGAAAATCTAATGACCAGTATGTGATGATTCGCTTTGCGCAAATTTAGATGTTCTATTTTGTCCCCCTCAAAACTGGGTTGAGTTCATCGTCGTTGTACATTTTCATTTGCTTGTACACTTTCATGTATTTATCGCCATTGGCAATATCGTTTAGCAAATCATCAATGGCGATTGAGAGATCTTTTCGCTGCTCCAACAGCGTGTCCAGTTTTTGCTGACAAGCCGATTTGTGAGCTGCTGTGGCATCCCCCCGCACAGTCTCCAAGTGCATATGGTATATTTTTAAGGCCAAAATTGAGAGGCGGTCAATCGCCCATGCAGGGCTTTCAGAGTTTATTTTGGCGTCCTCTTTCGGTTGGATATCTTTATAATGCTCTAAAAAATAGCTGTCAATGTACTCTACAGTGTCGGTTCTATCTTGATTGGAAGCATCAATTTTTCGTTTCAAAGCTAAAGCTTCTACAGGGTTTATGTTAGGATCGCGAATGATGTCTTCATAGGCCCATTGTACCGTGTCAATCCAACACTTGCGGTAAAGTAAATGAGCGATTAGGTCTTGAGTTTTATCAAATTTATTATGGAACGGCTGGTCGATAGTATTAAGAACCTTGTAGGTCGAAATGGCGTCTTGGAAAATTGTATTGGCTTTTTTTGAGAACATATAACTTAAATTACAATGCAAATATAGTGCAAAACTTAGTAACCTAAACAAAGGTGGAAATGTTCAAAAAGGTCCTTGCGGTTGCAAGCAGTAATGTTATGGTCATGATTAACTCCGAAATCCAACTGGAACGATTGTCCTCCGAAATTTTGGCGGAAAGTACCGCTAAAGGAAAAAGGATAAAGAGGCATTCTGCGGCCGATTTTTCTGCAGTTATTAATGGGATGGCAACCCCTATTATGTGCATCATTAATAATATCGTGAAGAGAAAACGTGTGTTAGAATTGAACATTTGTTGTTTAAACATCGACAAAATAGCCCATGTTGAAACGGTTAAAAAGAAGGCCATTCCACCAAATAATAGCGGATCGTTGTATGCCGAAAAATCAAATCCAACAAGTGCATCAACATTCTTATTCCATGGCAAATCGGTTCCAAAAATATAACTTGATGTCATGCCCAAAACTGCGACAGTCATAACCCCAAACCCTATAACAAGCAAGTGTTTAATTCCGTCCGTTTGGAGCAATACAACAGAAACTAGAACTGGAACAAGGTAAAGAATGGCCAAGGGATAGAATAGGGTTGCCACGCAAAGCCAAAGTGTAGAATCGTAGTATTTCTTCTTGAGATGAACCCCTGTATTTATACTAAAGATTCGTCTTAAGGCCATAAGAACAAAAAGGTTGGCAACCAAAATATATACATTTGAAAATACCTCTGGAATCAGTGCCGAAAACAAACAAAAATAGACGGCTGCAAAACTGTTTTTTTGGGTTAAATTATTTTTCGTTATGATGAAAATAACTAAAAAATATGCCCCAATTACAGCCAACGCACTTAACCCTTCATCCGTATAATTTATAGAAAACGGCGTGGATTGATAAAGACGTATCCGCTTAAAAACATAAACCCCGATCAATACCGCCAAAAAAATAAAATAGTGTTGGGGTTTAGATGTTCGAAAAAATCTTGTAATCATTTCTAGAGTTGATTATATTTGCAAAGTAAAAATAAATTTGATCTTTTGCGTTGCGCAACGGACGACTTTTTAACCAAAACCCATGAAAGATTTCTTCTACGGCATCCAAGAATTTTTTGAAACAGTTCTCTTTGTTCCATTTAATATTTTAAGAGAACTTGAACTCGAGAATTGGTGGCTCGCCAACGCAGTTACTTGGATATTCCTACTTATTTTGGTTGTAAGCTTTACCTACTGGATGCTTCAACTGAAAATTTTCAACGATAATAATGAAGAGGATAAAAGTATTTCCTCACATTCCTTTTTATAGATCAAATCCAAGGTCTGTTCTGTAATTTATCCCCTCAAAATTTATTTTTGAAATTTCGCTGTAAGCGATATTAAGCGCCGATTTGTAGTCCGGCCCAAAAGCCGTGATGGCCATGACCCGCCCGCCCGACGTTACTGTGGATTGGTTTTCTAGTTTTGCTCCAGCATGAAAGACCAATGCTTCTTTAACCTCTGTGATGCCATGAATTTCTTTGCCCTTCTCATAGGCCTCAGGATATCCACCAGAAACGAGCATAACGGTTGTGGCCGATTGTGGGTTGATGTCCAACTTAATTTGATCTAATGTCTGATTTTTGACCGCCAAAAATAGTTCTACCAAATCGGTGTTTATACGAGGGATTACGGCCTCGGTTTCTGGATCTCCCATTCGAACGTTGTATTCAATAACCAAGGGTTCGTTATTAACAACAATTAGGCCAATAAAGATAAATCCGTTGTAAGGTAGTTGGTCTTTTTTAAGCCCTTCAACCGTTGGTTTTACGATGCGTTCTTCTATTTTTTGCATTAAAATATCGTCGGCAAATGGCACGGGGGAAATGGCGCCCATGCCACCTGTGTTAAGTCCTGTATCGCCCTCACCAATTCGTTTGTAATCTTTAGCTGTAGGTAAAATTTTGTAATGAATCCCATCAGTTAAAACAAAGCAACTTAGTTCTATTCCATCCAAAAATTCTTCGATAACGACTTTGGTGCTTGCGGCACCAAACTTGGAATCGACCAACATGTTTTTTAATTCACTTTTTGCTTCTTCAAGAGTGTCAATAATAAGAACACCTTTACCTGCTGCAAGACCATCTGCCTTTAATACATAGGGCGGATTTAGTGTGTTTAGAAACTCATACCCTTGCTCAAGTTCATTAGCAGTAAAACTTTGATAAGCGGCTGTAGGAATATTGTGCCGGTATAAAAATTCTTTGGCAAATTCTTTGCTTCCTTCCAATTGTGCGGCGGCTTGTTGTGGACCAATCACAGCAATGTGTTTCAAATCCGAATCGTTTAAAAAGACGTCGTGAATGCCGTGGACCAAGGGGTCTTCTGGTCCTACCACAATCATCTCTATTTTGTGCTCGAGTACCGATGCTTTGATGGCTTGAAAATCATTGACTGAAATGTCTAAATTATGTGCTATTGTTGCGGTTCCTGAATTGCCTGGCGCAACATAAAGATGATTACAAAGTGGACTTTGAGTAATCTTCCACGCCAAGGCGTGCTCTCTGCCGCCTGATCCTAAAACTAAAATATTTATCATTTATCAATATGCTTTTTCGTCGCCTGTGAGGGCTTTGATAGTGGTTTGAATAATAATTTTGATATCCAATAGTATCGACCAATTTTCGATGTAAAAAATGTCGTGTCGCACACGGCCAATAATATCTTTATCGGACTCTACTTCCCCTCTGTACCCACTCACTTGTGCAAGGCCCGTAATCCCTGGTTTTACAAAATGTCGCACCATAAATTTATCAACTTTATTGGCATACATTTCTGTATGACTTAGCATATGAGGGCGAGGACCAACCACGGACATATCGCCCAGTAATACATTAAAAAATTGGGGGAGTTCGTCCATACTGGTTTGACGCATTATCCTCCCTAACTTTGTAATCCGATTATCATCCTTTGAGACTTGAATAATGTCGGCTTTTTTGTTGGGAACCATGGATCTGAATTTGATACAATCAAAGGATTTATAATTGTAGCCATTTCTTTTTTGAACAAAAAATACTGGTCCTTTTGATTCCAATTTTATTAAAAGCGCCAAAAGCGGCGCTAGCCAAGAGAGTAATAACACAATGACCAGTAGTGAAAAAATGACATCAAACAGACGTTTCAAAGCCAAATTGAACGAATCGTCTAAGGGAATAGATCTAAATTCTAACACAGGGACAAGCCCATAAAAATCTCGTTTCAAATCTTGATTTAAAACGGTATTTTGCTCTGGAATGAACTTTACAACTTTGAGGTTGTTATCTGCAAATTTGGTGATGGCTTTGACGTCTTTTGAGCTCAATTCCGATAGGGCACAATAAATTTCGTCCACTTGGTTTGTGGTGATAAACTCAAAAAGGCTTTCTAGATTAACTTTCTTTGTGGAATTAAAGGAGACGATTTTAGTATTTACATACCCAAGTTCTGGTGTGGATTTGAAAAATTGAGCCAAGTCGACCGCTTGTTTGCTTTTCCCTAAAATAATCGTTCGCCTGATGTTGCCTTTAAAAAAAGCTCTATATTCTTTTAGTAAAAAAAACAAAGTGTACTTAAAAATGGTTATGGCCAGAAAGCAACTTATGACATAGCTGAGGGTTGATTCGGGCGTTACGTTATATTGAGGGAAAATTCCTGTGTAAGCAAACATAACGAGTGTAAAGAACAGGCACTGACGTATAATGAGATTAAATACACGCAACACATTTGAATATCTTCGGACCTCATAAAACTTAACAATTAGCGCAGTTATAAACCAAGTAATTGACACGACTAAACTGAATTCAAATTCTGGAAATTGAGGGAAAAAGTAAGCCAATGCCAAATAGTTGATGACAACAAGATCGACAACGTAAGCGATTGGGTTTATCAACCAAGAATAACGGCCTTGTCTAAAATTGCTCACTGTCTTTTATTATGTTTTGAAAAATCTTTGTGGTCCACCTCAAAGAGTTTGGTGTTGGGTAATGATTTAAAATACTCAAAGGTTATTTGCATCCCTTTCTGTCGTTGAATTTTTGGCTCCCAATTTAATATTTTTTTGGCTAAGCTAATATCGGGTTGTCGCTGAAGCGGGTCATCTTTTGGAAGGGGTTTAAATTGGATCTTGTTGGGGCTATTAGTTAGAGCTCTAATTTCTTGGGCAAAATCAAGGATGCTGACCTCATCCGGGTTTCCAAGATTAATTGGTAAATGGTAATCACTGAATAGTAATTTGTAAATTCCCTGGACTAAATCCTCTACAAAACAAAACGATCGGGTTTGACTCCCGTCGCCAAATACGGTAAGGTCTTCCCCCCTAAGTGCCTGGCCCATAAAGGCCGGAATCACACGTCCATCGTTGAGTCTCATTCTTGGGCCATAGGTGTTAAAGATACGAGCTATACGCGTTTCTAAACCATGAAAACGGTGGTAGGCCATGGTTAAAGCTTCTTGAAAGCGCTTGGCTTCGTCGTAGACCCCTCGTGGTCCAATGGCATTAACATTCCCCAAGTAGTCTTCTGATTGTGGATGAACCAAAGGGTCGCCATAAACTTCAGAAGTGGAAGCGATAAGAATCCGGGCATTTTTGGCTTTGGCTAGCCCCAATAAGTTGTGGGTTCCTAATGAGCCTACTTTTAGGGTTTGAATAGGGATTTTTAGGTAGTCAATGGGGCTGGCAGGAGAAGCAAAATGTAAGATATAATGTATGTTTTGGGAGATATTTATATGATTCGTAATATCATGTTCTATAAATTTAAAATTGGGGTGGTCAAAAAGGTGCTGAATATTATCTTTTGCTCCAGTGATAAAATTATCCATCCCAATAACTTGATAGTCCTCTCGTAGAAAACGATCGCAGAGATGTGAGCCCAAAAACCCAGCGGCACCAGTTATCAATACGGTTTTTGACATAACATAATTTTTGACGTATCAAATATAATCAGATTGTTTGGTTTGAAT
>CAJXUB010000038.1 GCA_913061125.1 uncultured Flavobacteriaceae bacterium | reverse complement strand
ACACTTGCCCCATTGAGAGCACCAAATTTAGGAACACCTAAAAAATAAAA
Organism: uncultured Flavobacteriaceae bacterium; assembly: GCA_913061125.1. Lineage (GTDB taxonomy): Bacteria > Bacteroidota > Bacteroidia > Flavobacteriales > Flavobacteriaceae > UBA3537. The sequence continues at coordinate 14,800 of CAJXUB010000038.1, read as the reverse complement.
CATCAGTTATGAGTAAGGTATCGTATTATACACCAGAGGGACTAAAGAAATTGCGCGATGAGTTGCAACAGCTTAAAGATGTCGAGCGGGTAAAAGCATCGAAAGCCATAGCCGAGGCCCGAGATAAGGGGGACTTGAGCGAAAATGCTGAATATGACGCTGCCAAAGAAGCCCAGGGTATGCTTGAAATGCGGATTTCAAAGCTTGAGGAAACCCTGTCAGGCGCACGACTTATGGACGATTCTCAATTGGACACCTCCAAAGTTTTGGTTCTGTCTCATGTTAAAATAAAAAACCAAGCCAATGGTATGGAAATGACCTATTCCTTAGTGGCCGATGGTGAAGCCGATTTGGCCGCAGGAAAAATATCCGTCAATTCACCCATCGGGAAAGGACTTCTTGGGAAGCGTGTAGGCGACATCGCTGAGATACAAGTGCCAAATGGGGTTATAAAATTTGAAATTTTAGAGATTTCCAGATAATTAGTCAAAACCATGGCCTCCATTTTTTCAAAAATTATTGCTGGCGAAATTCCGTGTTATAAGGTTGCAGAAACCAAAAATTTTCTAGCGTTTTTGGATATCAACCCCAACGCTGTTGGTCACACGCTTTGTATTCCCAAAAAAGAAGTGGACAAAATATTCGATTTAGACGATGAGAGTTACAACGGCCTCATGGCTTTTTCCAGAACCGTAGCACTGGCCATTGAAAAAGCAATTCCATGTCAGCGGGTGGGCATGACGGTAGTGGGCCTAGAGGTCCCTCATGCGCACGTTCATTTGATTCCTTTAAATACGATGGCCGATGCTCAATTTATAAAAAAAGAAAAGCCATCCCCTGAAGAATTTCAAACCATAGCCCAAGCTATCGCGGGTTGTTTGTAATTTTTTTTAGAGCAATTTGAAAGGTTGTTCCTTGACCCAACTTTGATGAAAGCACCTTTATTTTCCCCTTATGATATTGTTCAATAATACGTTTGCTTAGGGACAATCCTAGACCCCAACCTCTTTTTTTTGTCGTATAACCGGTTTCAAAAATAGTATTAAATTGTTTTTTTGAAAGCCCCTTTCCAGTGTCAGAAATTTCAACAAAAACTGATGATTCTTCGGCATAAACTTCAATTGAAATGACCCCTTGTCCTTTCATGGCATCAATTCCATTTTTCACCACATTTTCTATTGTCCAGCTAAAAAGTTCTGAGCTTAATTCGGCCAAAACAGCTGTATTGGGGAGTTTGATTTTGAATTGAACCAAATCACTACTGCGTGCTTGCAAGTATTCAACCGAAGTTTTTGTTGCCGCAGCAACATCGGTTGGAGTTAGCTGTGGCATCGAGCCAATTTTGCTGAACCGATCGGTGATGGTTTGTAGCCGTTTTATATCGTTATTGATTTCAATGATATAATCCGATTTTATGGGCTCATTTTTTAGCAATTCATTCCAACCGATGAGCGAAGAGAGTGGGGTCCCAATTTGATGTGCAGTTTCTTTGGCCATAGCAGTCCAAAGTTGGTTCTGCGATGCTGTTTTTGAACTTTGGTAAAAAAAATAAATTAGCCCAACAAACAAGACAATAATAAGAACCAGAGCCAAAGGGTAATACTTTAATTTGTTCAATAAAATAGAGTTGCCATAGTAAAGAGTTGAAAGGACTTTTCCTTCGTAAATGACTGGAATGGGAGTGTTTTCTTTGGCGAATTTTTTACTCAACACCCTCAAATAGTCTTCGCCATTTTTCCCATCGAGAACAATATTTTTGGATTGAAAATTACCCTTGGAATCTTCAATTATCATCGGTGTAGTCGTATTGCTTTGAATAATTTTTAGAGGGAGATCACTAATATTACCAGTCAAATCCATGGTTTTAGTCAATTCAATTTGAGCGGCAGAAAAATTCTCCATTTTAACCCGTTCCTCTTCCTTAAATTTCTGAAAAAAACGAAAGGTATTCCACAAAATTAAAGACACTATCAAGAAGGAAACACTTATGAGAATCCAGTGAAGCATCGGTCGATTGTTAAAAGGCGCCATAGTTTTTTTGTCTTTTTCGATTTAAATATAATGCATTTAACCCAATTTTATGGTGTTTAATTTCAGCTTACCTGCGTGGGTCTCCAACTTAATTTGCTAATTTTGTCATATATTTACAACTATGACTTCTCTCGAACCCAATGAGTGCACAATACCCCAGCTACAAGCAATCCTTTCCAGTGCCGTAGCCCCGCGACCCATTGCCTGGGTTAGTACCATCAATTCCGAGGGTCGCCCGAATCTTTCGCCCTTCAGTTTTTTTAATCTTTTTAGTACCAATCCGCCCATTCTGATTTTTTCACCCGCACGCCGTGTTCGCGACAACTCCACAAAACACACCCTTCATAACGTAGAAGAGGTCGCTGAGGTTGTAATCAATGTTGTGCCGTTTTGTTTAATTCAGCAGATGTCCCTCAGCAGTACCGAGTATGCCAAGGGGGTTAATGAATTCGAAAAATCGGGCGTAACGATGCTAAAATCAGATTTAGTACGCCCTTTTCGCGTGGCCGAATCGCCCATTCAAATGGAATGTAAAGTCAACGAAATCAAACCTTTAGGAGCAGAAAATGGGGCTGGGAATCTTGTGATTTGTCAAGTGTTAAAAATTCACATATTCGATTCTGTTGTGAATGATGACAATTCGATCAATCAAGAAAAACTGGATTTGGTTGCACGGGGTGGCGGAAGTTATTATATTCGGGGCAAAGAAGGGTTTTTAGAAATTCCAAAACCCTTAAGAACTTTAGGAATTGGCGTTGATGCGATGCCTGAAGCGATTCGGCGAAGCACCATATTATCGGGGAATGATTTGGGTGTTTTGGGCAATGTTGAGGCCTTACCAACATCGGATGCTGTGGCCTTGTTTTGGAAACAAAATCAATCCCTTAAAAACGAATTAACAACCCCAACTAGTATGCATCAAAAAGCCAAAGAGTTTTTGAGAGACGGATCGGTTTTTGAGGCCTGGTGTGTGTTATTATCATAAAGTAATAGATTTAAAATTAATATGGAAATTCAAGGAAAAATTAAACTAATAGGCGAGACTAAAACTGTGGGTGCCAATGGTTTTAGAAAGCGCGAACTGGTGGTTACCACCGAAGAGCAATACCCTCAACATTTGTCAATTGATTTTGTTCAAGACAAAACAGATCTTCTGAATAATTTTCAGGTGGGGCAAGCGGTCAAAGTTGGCATTAATTTGCGGGGTCGAGAGTGGGTTAGCCCCCAAGGTGAAACCAAACATTTTAATTCCATCCAAGGTTGGCGAATAGATAATTTACAACAACCGTCAAATGCTCCACAGCCGCCCGTACCCCCAATGGAAGCTTTCGAGCCAGCTACAGATTTAAAATCTGAGGAGCCAGACGATTTGCCCTTTTAGTATCACTAGAAACCGCGAGTTATGAGCACTCTATCCTCTTCAGATTTTCAACGTTTTTCAGGAAGCGAAAAGTTTCATGAACTTGTACAATCCAAATTAGATTCAAAATTGTACAGCAGGGTGATGGAAGCAGTTCATTATGAAAATGAATTATTGAAATTACAAGCCGAATTGGTCGATTTACAACAGTGGGTCGCCAAACACAAAAAGCGGGTTTGTATCATATTTGAAGGGCGAGATGCCGCCGGAAAGGGCGGAGCCATACGGCGGTTTACAGAGCACCTAAACCCAAGATCTATGCGAGTGGTGGCCCTGACCAAACCTACCGAAGTGGAACAAGGGCAATGGTATTTTAGACGTTATATTAAAGAGCTGCCAGAACCGGGCGAGTTGGTTTTTTTCGATCGCAGCTGGTATAACCGAGCCGTAGTTGAGCCCGTTATGGATTTTTGCACCGAAGATCAGTACAAAAAATACATGGTGCAAGTTCCAGAATTTGAGCACATGCTTTATGAGGATGGTGTCATTATTATAAAGTTTTGGTTTTCCATTTCAAAAGATGAACAACTCAGACGTTTCAACTCCAGATTATCCAACCCCTTGAAGGCGTGGAAATTTAGCCCTGTAGACAAAGAAGGACAACGCCGATGGGATCTGTACACCAAATACAAAGAACAAATGTTTAGTCAAACGCACACCTCATTTAGCCCATGGATTATTGTTAAAACCAACAATAAAAAAGAAGCACGATTGGAAAGCATTCGATATGTTCTTTCTAAATTTGAATACGACAGAAAGGGCAGCTCAAAAACAACGATTTTACCCAACCCCAATATCATTCAGCGGTACCACCGTTTGATAACCCAAATGGATTAACATATGACGCCTATTTCTTCTAAAAATTTAAAAAAACTAAACTCAAAACGCGGGTTGAAACTGTTCCTTAAGGAGGACGACATGACAGTGAACAAGGCGTTGCGAATTTTGAATTACGAGTCAAAACTTAAAAAGCTACAGGAAGAACTCATAAAACTTCAGCAATGGGTAGAGACTGAAGGCGAAAAATTAGTGGTCATTTTTGAAGGTCGAGATGCTGCAGGCAAAGGGGGTGCAATACGAAGAATCACCCAACATTTGAACCCTCGAGAATTTAATGTAGTGGCACTGCCAAAACCCACGCCCGAAGAGCAGGGGCAGTGGTACTTTCAGCGGTATATTAAAAATTTGCCCCGAAGCGGGCAAATTACGTTTTTTGACCGCAGTTGGTACAATCGAGCTGTAGTGGAGCCCGTCAATGGGTTTTGCACTCCAGAGGAATACACTATTTTTATGGGGCAAGTCAACAACTTTGAAACCATGTTGGTAGAATCGGGCGTTCGGTTGGTCAAATTTTATTTTTCTATTTCAAAAGACGAACAAGCTCGACGTTTTAGAGATATCAAATCCAGTCCAGTTAAGAAATGGAAATTTAGCCCTGTAGACCAAACAGCTCTTGAACGTTGGGACGATTACACCCAATACAAACAAAAAATGTTTGAACAAACAGATACTGCATTGGCGCCATGGATCGTCATTAAAGCCAATAGAAAAATGAGAGCCAGAGTTGAAGTCATTCAAAAGCTGTTGAACATTGTGCCTTACAACGCAGCGACTTCCTCGTAACGAAAACAACTCACTTCGTGATCATTAACCATTCCTGTTGCTTGCATATGAGCATACACCACAGTGCTCCCCACGAATTTAAACCCACGTGTTTTTAAATCCTTGCTGATGGCATCGCTCAAAGGGGTATTGGTGGGCATTGATTTGTAATTTGTAAATGCATTTTGTAGGGGTTTTCCATCAACAAATCTCCAGATGTAGTCGCTAAAACTCCCAAATTCTTCACGAACTTTTATAAACGCTTGTGCATTGGTAATTGCGGCTTTTATTTTTAACTTATTTCTAATGATGCCTTTATTATGAACCAATTCTTGAAATTTAAATTGGTCGTATTGGGCCACTTTTTGGTAATCAAAATCATCAAAAGCAGTTCTAAAATTTTCACGTTTTCTCAAAACGGTAATCCAACTCAGCCCTGCTTGAAATGTTTCCAGAATTAGGAATTCAAACAGTTTTTGGTCATCCCGAAGCGGAACACCCCACTGTGTGTCGTGGTAGTGTTCATACAACGGATCGCCTTCGCACCAGCCGCAACGTTGTTTTGTCATTGCACTAAATTTTGAATAAATTCATCAATAGTTATGGCATTTTCTACTGAGAAATCGCCAATAGCGGTACGCCTGAGCCCCGAAAGGTGAGCGCCAGAATTTAGAGCTTTTCCAAAATCGTGGGCCAAAGACCGTATGTAAGTGCCTTTGCTGCAGTGGACTTCAAAATGGATGTTTTGTTCGTCTATATTTGTGATATTAAATTTGTCTATTCGAATTGTGCGGGGTTCCACAGCGACAGGGGTTCCTGATCTGGCCAAATCGTACAAACGTTTGCCGTCTTTTTTTAGGGCCGAAAAAATGGGAGGATATTGCTCAATATTTCCAATGAATTTTTCCGCTGTTTCAAGAATTATTTTTTCAGTGATGTGAGCGGTAGGGAAGGTCGTGTCAATGTCTGTTTCTAAGTCATACGAGGGGGTTGTACTTCCTAAAGTTAATGTACCGGTATAGGTTTTGGATTGTGCTTGGTATCGCTGTATTTGCTTGGTCATTTTTCCGGTGCAAATAACTAAAAGTCCAGTTGCCAAGGGATCCAAAGTACCCGCATGGCCTACCTTTATTTTCTTTAAATCGAAGGTTTTTTTTATATGCCACCGTACTTTATTGACCACCTGAAACGATGTCCATTTTAGGGGTTTGTCGATTAGAATCAATTGGCCCTCTTTAAAATCATCAACAGTTTTCATAAATTACATTAAAGTTGAACAAATGGCAATCGAACCAACCAAAGCGCAATAGAGCGCAAAGTATTTGAGTTGGCTGTTTTTTACCAATCGAATCATCCACGTGCAGGCCAAAATTCCCGATAGAAAAGCGGCTAAAAATCCCACACATAAGGGTAGGACGTTTGCGCTGTCATAATTCAAATCGCCAGTAAAGACGTCTTTTATAATTTTTCCAAAGATAAGGGGGATAACCATTAGAAATGAAAATCGTGCTGCTTTGGTCTTATCGATGCCCAGCAAAACGGCTGCAGAGATGGTTGCTCCTGACCTTGAGATGCCTGGCAACATGGCTATAGCTTGAGCCAATCCTATGCTAAATGCATTTTTGGTGGATACATCTTTGGTGGTATTTTTGGCTCTGTCGGCCAATAATAACAATAGGCCTGTTACCATCAGCATAGCCCCAACAAATACAATATTATTGGAAAATAGAGCTTCCAATTCGGACTCAAAAAATAGTCCAACACAAACTGCAGGTAGCATGGAAATTATAATGTTGAGTATAAAATGAGTTTCGGGGTTGCGCTCAAATTTCAAAGCCAATTTTAAAATATTTACGAGGTCTTTTCTGAAAACAACAATGGTGCTCAAGGCTGTGGCAAAATGTAAAACGACTGTAAAAATCAGACTTTCTTTCCCCACTATGTTATTTCCCAAGAGCGCTTTTCCCAATTCTAAATGACCGCTTGATGATACGGGTAAAAATTCGGTCAAACCTTGGATTATTCCTAAAATGAGACTGTCAATAACATCCATTTATTACGTTTTAGATCGGAGCAAAATGGCATAAACTTGGATTCCAAATCCAACCAGAATAAGGGCTGGCGCCACACGAATCCTACGTGGGCTAAAAATGGCATCACTAAATGCGTTTGGATCGTCAGAACCACCACCGGCCATGAGAATAAATCCCAGGGCAATGAGGGCTAATCCTATGAACATCCAACGGTAATTTTTCGTTCCGAAAATGAATTGTTGTTTTGAAGCGTCTTTTCGTTTTTTTTCTCCCATAGTTTATTGAAATTCTGTGAAAAGTGTATCGTTGTTGACCTCGATTTGAGCGATATGTTCGCTGGATCCTATCCAAAATTTTGGTAAATGAAGGCGAACGGTTTTATTCAAAACGGATCGTTTTAAAGCATCAAGATTTAGTTCTTGTTCCAATCCTCTATTGATGTAAAAGCTATCGCCATTAGTATCGTCCAAAACGATATCAAAACTTGTGCCTTCTCGGACCTCTTTAATTTTAGTGTAAACGATGGCACATTGTTCGGGCTTTGGATTGTAAATGATACAGCTCACAAGTGTCATGATGCCCAAAAAACAGCTTATTTTTTTTAGTATTTTCATCAGTAAAGCTTGTCTGTTTTCAGATTTAAGAACCGTTGGGTTGCCAAAAAAGTACTGACCCAAGTAATCATCACACCAACCAATACAATTATTGCAAATAATCCGCCCAGAACAAGGGGTTGTTGGATTAATTGCAATTCGGGGAAATAGATATGAACGTAATATAATGAAATAATGCTGGCTCCAATGGCAAGAAACGCCCCAAGAATTCCCAATTGAATGTTGTTCCAAATGAATGGTTTTCGGATGAAACTCCTAGTAGCTCCAACCATTTGCATGGTTTTAATGGAGAATCGCTTGGAAAATACGGCCAATCGAATCGAACTGTTGATAAGCAAAACGGCAATGAGGGTAAATAGTCCACTAATAATCAAAATCCAAAGACTGATTCGTTTGACATTACTGTTCATTAAGGTGACTAAATCTTTGTCGTACTTTACATCTTCAACAAAATTCTTTTCAAGGGCTTTTTCAGAAATGCTGTCCAGTCGTTTTGTGGTTACGTAATCGGCAAGGAGGTTTACTTCAATGGAATTTTTTAAGGGGTTATATCCTACTTCATCCAAAAAATCTTCGCCATATTCTGATGTCATAAAATGGGCAGCTTCCTCTTTTGAAATGAATTGAGTTTGTTTGACATAATCGGAAAGAGTCAAACTGTTTTTCAGTTGATTGATCTCAATGGGTTTGGTGGAATCTTCAAGATAAATGGTCAAAACTACTTTTTCTTTGAATTCGTCGGAGATGAATTTTGCATTGATAATTAAAATGCCAAGAACAGTTAATAAAAATAAAACCAAAGCGATACTCAATACCACAGAAAAGTAGGACGAGATCAGGCGGCGTTTTTGGTGTTTTTCAAATGCGTTACCCATAGATGATAGCTTGCTTTTGTAAAAATATAAAACTTCCTCAAATAAAATGTAAATTTGCAATCAATAAAGTTGGAGGTATGAATTACAATTTCAAAGAAATTGAAGCCAAATGGCAAAAATATTGGGCCGAACAAGGAACTTTTAGGGCCGAAAATAATGCTGATAAACCCAAATATTACGTTTTAGACATGTTTCCATACCCCAGTGGTGCAGGATTGCACGTGGGGCACCCTCTTGGCTATATTGCATCAGATATTTATGCCCGCTACAAACGCCATAAAGGATTCAATGTGTTGCATCCCCAAGGGTATGACAGCTTTGGATTACCGGCGGAACAATATGCCATCCAAACGGGCCAACACCCTGCCATCACCACAGAAAACAACATCAAAACATACCGCCGTCAGTTGGATCAAATTGGATTTTCGTTTGACTGGAGTCGTGAGGTAAGAACCTCTTCTGCCGATTACTACAAGTGGACCCAATGGATTTTTATTCAACTTTTTGATTCTTGGTACGACAATCAACAAGACAAAGCCCGCCCCATCGCAGATTTAGTGGAACATTTTTCAAACCATGGGAATTCAACGGTGGATGCATCCTGCAGTGAAAACACGCCACAGTTTTCTGCTCAAGACTGGTGCGGTTTTTCAGAACAGCAACAACAAGAAATTCTTCTTCACTACCGCTTAACCTATTTGGCTGAAACCGAAGTCAACTGGTGTCCTGAATTGGGTACCGTATTGGCTAACGATGAAATTGTTGATGGCGTTTCAGAACGTGGTGGTCATCCTGTCATTCGGAAAAAAATGACCCAATGGAGCATGCGTATTTCGGCCTACGCCGAACGGTTACTTTCCGGTCTTGAAACGATCGATTGGACAGATGCGCTAAAAGAAAGCCAGCGCAACTGGATAGGAAAATCCGTTGGAGCATCGGTTCGCTTTAGAGTAAAAAATCACGATGCAGAAATTGAAGTTTTCACCACCAGACCCGATACGATTTTCGGGGTGTCCTTTATGACTTTAGCACCTGAGCATGAGTTGGTTAGCCAACTTACTACCGAGCAGCAAAAGGCCGATATTGAGTCCTATATCCAGGCCACCTCTAAGCGTAGTGAGCGTGAACGAATGGCCGATGTAAAAACAATCTCAGGGGTGTTTACAGGCGCTTTCGCAGAGCATCCTTTCACCAAGGCGCCAATTCCCATTTGGATTGGCGATTACGTTTTGGCAGGATACGGAACAGGTGCTGTAATGGCTGTTCCGTGTGGGGATCAACGAGATTACGATTTTGCCAAACATTTTAAAATACCCATTCCAACTATTTTTAGCGGTGTTGATATTTCCGAAGGAGCATTTACAGATAAAGCCAAAACAAAAATTGCAAACAGTGAATTTCTAAATGATCTGGATTTTAAATCCGCTACCGAACGTGCCATTGAAGCGCTGGAAGCCATCAATCAGGGGGAGGGAAAAATAAATTATCGTCTTCGAGATGCTGTTTTTTCTCGCCAACGCTACTGGGGCGAACCTTTTCCTGTCTATTATGTGGATGGGATGCCAAAAATGATTGAAATACAACACCTTCCCATAACCCTACCCGAGGTAGAGGCCTATTTGCCCACAGAAACGGGTGAGCCCCCGCTTGGACGTGCCGAAGTTTGGGCTTGGGATACGCAGCACAATGAAGTGGTTCACAACTCAAAAATAAATCATGAAACTGTATTTCCTTTAGAACTAAACACCATGCCAGGTTGGGCCGGAAGTTCGTGGTATTTTAATCGGTATATGGATCCTCAAAACACAAGAGAATTTGCCGGCCAAGACGCTCTAAATTATTGGCAACAAGTCGATTTGTACATTGGCGGAAGTGAACATGCCACTGGACATTTGTTATATGCTCGTTTCTGGCAAAAATTTCTTTTCGACAGAGGATATGTCCCCGTGGACGAGTTTGCCAAAAAGTTAATTAACCAAGGGATGATTTTGGGAACAAGTGCTTTTGTTGCCCGAATAGAAGGGACCAATACTTTCGCGTCTTTGGATCAAATTTTAGACCAAAACGTGCAATTTATTCATGCCGATGTAAGTCTGGTAAACGCCTCTGACGAGTTGGATGTCGATGCTTTCAAATTATGGCGAAATGAGTTTGCCACAGCTCAATTTATCCTATCCGATGATGGTACTTTTAAAGTCAAACGAGAGGTCGAAAAAATGTCCAAATCCAAATACAACGTGGTTAATCCCGATGCCATCTGCGAAAACTATGGGGCAGACGCCCTTCGGCTTTACGAAATGTTTTTAGGACCATTAGAACAATACAAACCCTGGAATACCGCTGGAATAACTGGAGTGTCGAGTTTTCTAAAAAAACTTTGGAAATTATATATCGGGGATTCGGGGTTAAAAGTCACTGACGCTGCAGCAACCAAAGACAATCTAAAAACACTTCATAAAACCATCAAAAAAGTGACTGAAGACATTGAACAGTTTTCGTTCAATACATCGGTTTCCAATTTCATGATAGCCGTAAATGAATTTACCGCTCAAAGATGTACAAGTCGAGAAGTTTTGCGACCTCTTTTGGTTTTAATTTCACCCTATGCGCCACATGTTGCAGAAGAATTGTGGTCGCTTATGGGTCATAATACATCAATTTCCACAACTCAATTTCCGGAATTTGACCCCAAACATTTAATTGAAAGCTCAAAGACGTATCCTATTTCGTTTAATGGCAAAATGCGTTTCAAGTTAGAGTTGTCACTTGATTTAAGCAAAGAGGAAATTGAACAAACGGTTTTGGCGCATGAAAAAACCATTGCGCAATTGCAAGGCAAAGTGCCAAAAAAAGTAATTGTTGTTCCAGGAAAAATTGTAAATATTGTTGGCTAATATAGATTTTATTGAAGGGATAGGATTGCTGGCTGCAGCACTAACGACCTACTCGTTTTTACCTCAGGTCTATAAAACTTGGTACACCAAAGATGTATCCGCATTTTCATTGACGACCTTCACATTTTTTTTTATTGGAATAGTATGTTGGTTGATTTATGGGATTTATAAAGAGAGCTTGTCTATGATTTTAGCCAACGCCATTACCATGGTATCCTCCCTCATCATTTTGATTTTAATATTGAAATACCGCAAACCTTAACAACCAATATTTTATAGTTTAAAATTTTGGTGCTATTTTTGATTTAAAACACCTAAATATTAAAACCTATGGGAACCTATTATTTATTGATTGGCCTTATCGCTTTTGTGAGTTGGATGGTAAGCTCAACGCTTAAAAGAAAATTTAAATTTTATTCAAAAACACAATTACGCAATGGGATGTCTGGTGCCGAGATTGCTGAAAAAATGTTAGCCGATCATGGCATCAATAACGTTCGCGTGGTCTCAGTAAAAGGCCGACTAACAGATCATTACAACCCCAAAGACCGTACTGTAAACCTTAGTGAGGCAGTCTATCACGAGCGCAATGCAGCTGCTGCTGCTGTAGCTGCTCACGAATGTGGCCATGCCGTACAACATGCACAAGCCTACAGTTGGTTGCAAACGCGTTCAACCCTAGTACCCATGGTGAGCATCTCCTCACGATTGTCCATGTGGGTCATTTTAGCAGGTCTTATGCTGGGCTTTGGTGCCGGCTTAGGGCTTGGATTTTGGGTCGCTTTACTCGGATTTGGATTGATGGCGGTAGCTACAGTGTTTAGTTTTGTGACGCTCCCCGTGGAGTACGATGCGAGCAACAGAGCTTTGGCATGGCTTAAAAATAAAAATATGGTCTCTCGTGAAGAGTACAAGGGTGCAGAGGATGCCCTCAAATGGGCTGCAAGAACCTATCTGGTTGCAGCACTGGGATCATTAGCAACACTAATGTATTGGGCTCTTCAAATTTTTGGGCGAGATTAAATTTTAATCTGTCTATCCAATTGTTGATTTAAAGAGATAAAAGTTTCTGTCCTGGAAACTCCCGAGATGTCCTGAATGCTTTTGTTTAAAACATTCATCAGGTGCTCGTTGTCCTTGCATAAAATTTTGATGAGGATGCTCCAATCGCCGGTGGTATAATGGCACTCCAAAACTTCAGGGATGCGTTTGAGTTGCCTAACAGCATCCGAGTTATTTTTAGCTTTTTCTAAATAAATACCAACAAAAGCCATGGTTTTGTACCCGAGAACTTTCGGGTTGATCACAAATTTTGACCCAGCAATAAGCCCCGATTTTTCCAATTTCCTCAACCGCTGATGAATGGCTGCTCCGGAAATTCCGACATGTCGTGCAATTTCTAAAACTGGTGTTCTTGCGTCTTTCATTAAAGCCCTTAAAATGGTCTTATCAATCCCGTCTAATGTCATTTTATATAGATTTAATTAAATTTAATCGCAGGGCGATAGCCAAGGGTTTAATTCCCCGAGGCTTGCCTCGAAATGTTTAAAATAGTTTCCTTTGAATACCTCGTGGGCTTGCCCCGAGGTAGTTGATTAACAAAAATAATCAAATAATATTTAAAAAATAACAAAGTGTAATCTAATTATGAATTTAGTATATTATATCCTAAATAATTTACAGATTTCTCTTTAAATATTATATCAAAACATTCTAATTCTTTTAAAATAGAAGTGTATATGCTTCTTTTTGTTGGAATTTGAATTCCTTTTCCGGAGATTTCTTTATTTAATACCTTTAAAGTTGCAATTGCAACAGGTAAACCTACTGTTTTTGCCATAGCGGTGTAGGTTTGATTTTCGCCTATACAAACCATGGTAGCATCAATTTGATGTTTTTTGCCCTGTAATTCATACCCAAATTTATGATACATTACAATCATGTCCTTATCATCCGAATTTAGAGTCCAGCTGTCCATCAGTATTTTTTGAAGAATTTGGGCTGGTGTGGCATTCTTCAATCCAACTTTTTTATTGGAGTTAAACAAATCCAATTCTTCCAATTTCTCCCAAAGAATATCGTCTTGGTCTATTTTGAGTTGATGTCTAAGTTTCAGCTCCACAGAATCGGTAGGGCTGTAGGGTAAAAATGAATTGATAAAATCGCGGTAACTCATGGTTTCACTATCGCTAAGGGTATAGCTGTCATCTGTCATGCCCAGTACCACGAAAATTTGCCAGGCTTTACTGAACCCCACACGGCGTATCGTTCCGCGATACATGGTTTCAATGTCCTGCAGTCCGTACAAGCTCTGGTATTTTAACGAATCACGATTGGCATAGGCCTCAAACCGTCCATAACCTTCCACTTCCAAAAACTCAGTTCTTCGAAAGAGTCTATTGTAGGGGATGTATTTAAACTTCCCTTCTTGCAAAAATTTTGCCGCTCCGCCTTGTCCAGCAGTAACAACATTCCTGGGATTCCAGGTGAATTTGTAATGCCATAGGTTGTTGTCACTTTCTGGCGCAACCAAACCACCAGTAAAAGATTCAAATAAAATCATTTTACCACCTTGATCTTTGATTTGATCAATAATTTTCATGGCACTCATGTGGTCAATTCCAGGATCGACCCCCATCTCATTTAAAAATAAAAGGCCTTTGGCTTTTACAGCGTCATTTAAAGCTTCCATTTGTTCGCTCACATAGGATGCGGTTACCATATTTTTTCCAAAGTTTAAACAATCTTTGGCAACCTCCAAGTGAAAACGCGCTGGGAGCATGGACACCACAATATCGGCCTTTTGAATTTCTGTATGGCGTTGCTTTTCGTTAAAAACATCGAAAGCGATGGCCCTTCCGTTGGGATGATTTCCAATAAGGGCTGAAGCGGCTTCGGGGTTTTTATCGCCAAGAACGATGTTGAGGTGTTCAGATTGGGACTTGTCGAGCAAATATTTCACCAGAAAAGAAGTGGATTTTCCTGCTCCAATAATTAAAATGGTTCGCATGATAGTGTTACAATCGTTACTTTTGCCCCTAAGTTAGTCATTTGAAATATTAAACATAAATATGCAAAAGAAAATTTTTTTATCCGCCTCGATACTGGGGCTTTTCGCTGTGGTTTTGGGGGCATTTGCTGCTCACGGTTTACGGGATAATCTGAGCGCTACTTCTTTAGAAAGTTTTCAAACGGGGGTGCGCTACCAAATGTACCATGCGTTTTTTCTGTTTGTGGTTGGGCTTATGCCACAGTGTACACCGTCTCAAAAAAACCGATTATTTTGGCTAACCATCACAGGAGTTGGGTTGTTCTCTGGGTCTATTTATTT
>CAJXUB010000037.1 GCA_913061125.1 uncultured Flavobacteriaceae bacterium | reverse complement strand
AAGTGCCGCCAGGTTTGGTCGCTACTGCCAATCCAGCATTTCGTGCAAGGCGGTTGGAATCGCCTTCCAAGAAATTTTCAAAGGTATAAATTGGATTCAACTGAGACTCAATTTTCACATTTCTAATTCCAGGAATAATGAATGGATTTCTGAGTTCAGGATTTTTGTTCTTAAGTGGGATGTCCGCTTGTTGCGATTTAATGGCAGAGCGGTTTGCGCTAGGTATTTTTTCGGTAAACGGTTGTTTGTTTCCGTAGGTATTTTCCATTTTAATGATGTACACCAATTTGGCATCACCACCCAACTCCTTCGTTAATGCAACTTTCAGAATTTTAACGTAATGTTCCTCCAACCATTCATAAAAGAATTTACTCGGCACTTGAATGCTTAAGGAGTTGTTATCGAGCTTCACAGCAACAATGGGTTCAAACCATGTTTTGTATGCCTGAGGTTGAATGTTGTCCTTAATAAAGGATAGACAATTTCCCCAGACCGATTGCGCAGTGTTACTCATTTTTTGGTATAGAATATTAGTTAGTTGGTTGATAAAAATCCAACATTGGGGGGGTGTTGGTTAATTTTTACCTGACAAATATGTGAACAAAATTTCAAAAAAAAAAATTAAAATTATGAGAATTTTGATTTTTTTTGGTTTAGATTTTGGACCCTATAAATATATAATTTTTTTTCATGTTTTGCCACACCACAAAAATAAAAGTACGCTACGGAGAGACCGATCAAATGGGGGTTGTTTACCATGGTAATTATGCGCAATATTTAGAAATTGGTCGCATCGAGTGGCTCTCTGCTCTAGGTATTTCGTATCACGAAATGGAACAACAGGGGATTATGCTTCCAGTCGTCGTTTTAAATGTAACTTACTGCAAACCAGCATTTTATGGCGACGTCCTTACTGTCAAAACAACTCTGGTAAAACGTCCGAAAGCTTCTGTAGAATTTGATTATGAGATTCACAATTCTAGTGGAGAGTTGCTCACAACGGCCTATTCAAAACTCGTGTTTGTAAGCACAGAAACACGACAACCAACTCGCTGCCCGCAATACTTTTTAGACCAACTGCAAAATTAATCGATAAAATTTTGGGATCGTTTATTTAGAATTAAATGTCAACTCTAAATGATCTTGCCCCACACGAATTTTTTTTGAAACATTACATCCCATTTGTGGTCCTTTAACTCCCACACCAAAATTTGTGTTACTTTGAAACACCCGAGCTTCATCCCAAAGATTCTCATCAATAAAACCTTGAAGGGTTTTTGGTCCACCTTCCACAATAACTGAAATTATATTTTGATCAAATAAAACGTCGCAAATTTCTTGAGCCAGTGGTTTTTCACCATTTAAGTTCTCGGAATTAAGGACTATTGTGCGGGCCTCGCTATTAAAAACAGCACGGTCACGGGGTAAGTTGTTGTGTAAATCAATCACAATTCTTGTCGGATTTTTACCCTCAACATGTCTTGTGGTTAAGCTTGGGTTGTCTTCCAAAACTGTATTTCCTCCAACCAATATGGCTTGTTCTTCTGATCGCCACTGGTGGACAAGTTGTCTGGCCTTCAGTCCACTGATCCACACCGGTTGTTTGGTTTTTTTGGTTTTTGGCGCAACAAAACCGTCTTTGGTTTTGGCCCATTTGAGTATGATGTAGGGTCTTTTTTTTGTTTGAAACGTTAAAAAGCGTTTGTGATGCGTCTTACATGCCGTTTCTTCAACACCAACAATAACCTCACAACCGTTCGCTTTCAGACGTTCAATACCTCGACCCGAAACCTTGCTGTTGGGATCTACACATCCTATGACAATTTTTGGAATTCCATGGCTTAAAATCAAATCCGAACAAGGCGGTGTTTTTCCAAAGTGGCTGCAGGGTTCTAAAGTGACATAAAGAGTAGATTGTTTTAAAATAGTTTTATCAGCCACAGAATTTATAGCATTGACCTCTGCATGTGCTCCCCCGTAGGGACTTGTAAACCCCTCGCCAACAATACGATCTTTGTGTACAATAACGCATCCGACCATCGGGTTGGGCGCTGTGGAGCCTAACCCATTGATTGCAAGGGCGATGCAGCGTTTCATATATATTGAATCCTTAGGGTTATTCAAAGTTTTTACAAAATGATTTATATATGTATCTTCGGTACAGCAAAAATAAGATTAATTTACGGGATGCTAAATGTTCAAATTAGGCCAATCAACAAATCGGATAATGCGCAAGTTGAATCGGTCATAAGATCCGTTTTTTTGGAGTTAAATATTCCTTTAGTTGGCACGGCTTTTGAAGACCCAGAAACCGCTCAAATGTTTGAAGCTTATGAAAGAGAACGAGCGGTTTATTTTGTGGTAGAACAAGCCGGAACCGTTATAGGGGGTGCAGGGATTTCCCCCCTAGAAAACTACAATTCAGAAGTTTGTGAACTTCAAAAAATGTACAGTTTACCCATCATGAGGGGTAAAGGATTAGGTCAACAATTGCTTAACATCTGCCTGGATACAGCCAAAACACTTGGGTTTACATCCTGTTATTTGGAAACAATCCCAACGTTGGATTCCGCTATTAAGTTATACCAACGCAATGGTTTTACGCCCATTCAAAAACAACTTGGAGCAACCGGACATCACAATTGTGGGTTGTGGATGATAAAAAAATTGTAATGAAGTTAAACGATTTAAAATCAATTTTTTATAAACGACTTCAAATGTTTGACAACAACGAATGTCAAACCATGTTCAAGCAATTGTGCGCCTCGTACCTCGATTTGGACCCCATAGATATTGTGTTAAATGACTCGCTAAAAATTCCCAGAGAAGATCAAAATAAATTTGAATTAGCCATAGAAAAACTTCAAGCCAATGAACCGCTTCAATACATCTTGGGGCAGTCCTATTTTTTTGGTTTGGAGCTTAAGCTGACCCCCTCGGTACTGATTCCTCGTCCAGAAACTGAGGAATTAGTCGCATGGATTTTGGAGCATTTTGAATCGTCTGACGCACCTAAAATTTTAGACCTCGGAACAGGGTCAGGATGCATTGCGATTTCTCTTGCAAAACACCTCCCAAAGGCCGAAGTGCATGCCCTGGATGTTAGTTCAGAGGCATTGGAAATTGCCCAAAAAAATGCCCAAGCCCACGGGGTTCAGGTCGTTTTTCATCAACAGGACATGACTAAAATTAAAACATTCGACACCGATTTTGATGTCATAGTTTCCAATCCGCCATATGTTTGTCAGAAAGAAAAAACTCAAATGAAGGCCAATGTTCTGCACTACGAGCCCCATTTGGCCTTATTTGTCGACGATAACACCCCACTGAAGTTTTACCAATTTATAAAACGAATTGCCACCCGTCATTTAAAACCTGACGGATTGGCCTTTATGGAAATTAATGAAGCTTATGGCACAGAGATGGTTCAGCTTTTTGAAGAAAAAAGGTTTAAAAAAACCAATCTGAAAAATGATACTTTTGGCAAACCCAGAATGTTGAAAACAATAAAAAAATAAATCAATTTTTAAGTTGATTAGTCTTTAAAATATGACTTCAATTTAGTATTTTAGTGCATCCATAAATTTTGGTATTCGGATTAAATGACTGAAAAAAAGTTAATTCTTCAACTTCGGGACGAACTTCGTCAACATAATTACAATTATTACGTGTTGGACAATCCCACCATTTCAGATTTTGATTTTGACATGAAGTTAAAACAACTTCAAACCCTCGAAGCGCAATTCCCTGAACTTCACGATCCAAATTCGCCAACCCTTCGGGTGGGGGGTGAGGTCACCAAAAACTTTAAAACCATCGCACACCGCCAGCGTATGTACTCTTTGGACAATTCGTATTCCAAGGAAGATTTATTGGATTGGGAAACACGCATAAAAAAATTGGTTGACGGTCCAATTCAGTACACATGCGAGCTAAAATACGATGGTGCTTCCATTAGCTTGACGTACAAGAATGGCACCCTTTTCCAGGCCCTGACAAGAGGGGATGGATCTCAAGGCGACGATGTCACTGCGAATGTAAAAACCATAAAATCAGTGCCTTTGAAACTTCAAGGGGACTTCCCCAATTTGTTTGAAATCCGAGGCGAAATTATTTTACCTTTTGAAGGATTTCAGACAATGAATAAAGACCGAATTGCCGCAGGTGAAGAACCTTACAGAAACCCCAGAAATACAGCGTCTGGAAGTTTAAAATTACAAGACAGCGCAGAAGTTGCCAAACGGCCTTTGGCGTGTTTTTTGTACAACATTGTTGGGGATAATTTGGGAATTAAAACTCAATTTGAATCTTTAGAAAAAGCCCGCTCTTGGGGCTTTAAAGTTCCCAAACAAGCCCGATGTCTAAACAGCATTGATGAGGTTTTAGAATTTGTGAAATATTGGGATACAGCCAGGCATGATTTACCCTATGAAATTGATGGTATCGTGGTGAAAGTCAATGACTTACACCAACAAGCAGAGTTGGGTTTTACGGCCAAAGCACCGCGTTGGGCCATGGCCTATAAATTCAAAGCGGAACAAGTCTCTACGCTTTTAAATTCAATTACATATCAAGTTGGACGAACAGGAGCCATAACCCCGGTTGCTAATTTGGAACCTGTGGAATTGGCCGGAACAATTGTCAAGCGTGCTTCGTTGCACAATGCCGATCAAATTGCAAAACTTGACGTTCGTATTGGTGATACTGTTTATGTAGAAAAGGGCGGAGAAATAATTCCAAAAATTATGGGTATTGATCGTTCCAAACGCCCTGTAAATTCCCAACCAGTTCACTACATATCCCATTGCCCTGAATGCCAAACACTTCTTCACCGAAAAGAGGGAGAGGCGCAGCACTATTGCATAAATTCGAAGGGATGTCCGCCCCAAATAATTGGTCGTATTCAGCATTATATTTCTAGAAAAGCACTGGATATCGAAGGGTTGGGTGGCGAAACTGTAGCTTTGTTGGTTAATGCTGGACTGATTCACGATGTTGCCGATTTGTACCCTTTAACCGTTCAGGATGTGCTTCCTCTGGAGCGAATGGCGCAGAAGAGTGCAGATAACTTAATTAAGGGTATTGAATTATCAAAACAAATCCCTTTTGAGCGGGTTCTTTTTGGATTGGGTATTCGCTATGTGGGAGAAACCGTGGCCAAAACCCTTGCGCGGCACTACAAAAGCGTGGGGGCATTGTCTGAAGCAAACGTAGAATCTCTTGAGTCTGTGGATGAAATTGGCAAAAAAATTGCCGAAAGTGTATACGATTATTTTAGGGATGAAACTAACATTCGATTGGTATCCCGATTGGTCAGTTATGGAGTACAACTTGAACTATCTGAAGAAGCTATGGCCAATCAAACGTCAATTTTATCAGGCGACCGTATTGTAGTTTCTGGGGTTTTTGAAAGCATTTCTCGCAATGATCTCAAAGCATTAATTGAAGCCAATGGTGGCAAAGTGGTAAGCTCCATTTCTGCTAAAACTTCCTACCTTGTTGCTGGAGAAAACATGGGACCGAGTAAACGCCAAAAAGCAGAGCAACTTGGGGTTCCCATTGTAACAGAACAAGAATTTTTAGAAAAATTTTAAATCTTTTTTTTAGATTTTCAAGGCTCGACTTGTAAAAGATTTCCCTTGAGGTTCTAGATAAAAATTTATTTGCCCAAGAAATAACCCGTAGCACCCCACTTGATTGATCAGTACGTTTTCCCCCACAGCATTAATTTCTACGGTGGGTTGCTCTAAAAAAGTGTGGGTATGACCGCCAATGATAAGATCAATATCTTTGGTGGCTCGTGCCAAACGGCGGTCGGATATTTTCTGAGAGGATTTGTAGTCATACCCCAAATGAGACAAGCAAATGATCAAATCGCACTGTTCTTCGGTTTTTAAAAGTCGGCTCATATCTTGTGCAATTTCAATCGGATTGAGGTATTTGGTTTCTTTAAATGCGTCTTTGCTAACCAATCCTTCCAGTTCAATACCTAACCCAAAAACGCCAATTTTCACCCCATCTTTATCAAAAACTTTGTAGGGTTTAACGTGGGTGTCCATAACGGTATTCGAAAAATCGTAATTGGCAGAAATAAAATCGAATTTAGCATGGGGGAGCTGGGCATAAAGTCCATTAATGCCATTGTCAAAATCGTGATTTCCGATGGTAGCAGCATCATAGTCGAGCATGCTCATGAGTTTAAATTCCAATTCTCCCCCGTAATAATTGAAATAGGGTGTGCCTTGAAAAATATCTCCAGCATCCAACAACAGGGTGTTTGGATTATCCTTTCGAAGTTTTTGAATGAGAGATGCCCGCCGCGCTACACCACCTTTGTTGGCATTACGGCCATCGTTTGGACCAAACGGGTCGATGTGGCTGTGAACATCGTTGGTGTGTAAAATGGTGATGGTTTTGGTCTTGGACGTGGAACAAGACATAGCCAACCCACCCATGGAGATCAGGGTGGCCGAGGCAGCAGTCGTTTTAATAAA
Source organism: uncultured Flavobacteriaceae bacterium (assembly GCA_913061125.1). Taxonomy (GTDB): domain Bacteria; phylum Bacteroidota; class Bacteroidia; order Flavobacteriales; family Flavobacteriaceae; genus UBA3537. The sequence continues at coordinate 9,365 of CAJXUB010000037.1, read as the reverse complement.
GGTACGTCGTTTCATTTTTAATTGTCGTAAGTAAAGCGGTTATCGGCTGTTGGGTTGAGGGTGTCTTTGGATTGAAAATAATCAATTAATACAGCTCTGATTTTATAATCCATATCAAAAATAGTATCACTGGATTGGAAGAAATCCATTCGATCTCCTCCTTTGTACAAATAATCATTGGTGGCCACATTGTAAATTTTATTGGGGTCAAAGGCCTTGTTTTGAATTTCAAAAAAAGTCATTTTGCCGCTTTTTGAAATCTGTAATGTCATTCCAGAAATGGGGTGAGCCCGTCGCACTACCGATAGGTATTTTATCATGTCAAGTACGGCATCGCCTTGCATTTGAACCACGACTACTTTATTTTCAAATGGCATAATATTAAAGGGTGTTTTCATCAGTACAGGCCCTTTTGGAAGTGGGGCTCGAATCCCCCCATGATTCAGCAGCACCATGTCCAGATTCAGTCCATGTCGTTGCTTCAAAATTGGCGATGTCCGTTCAAAAACAGCATCGGCCATGAGGTTGCCAATGGCTGTGTTCAATTCACCATCTGTTTTGCTGTATTCCCCCGCAGAGTAGCTCAACACTTGGTTCATTGAGGCCTCCAACCGAGCTCTGTATGGGGCTATAAATTGATCAATTTTAGAATCATTTTGTAGGGAAGAATTGATGGAAATACGCTCACTTTTTACCTGATTTTTGGAATAGTCGTGTTGGCAGGATGCTAAAACTAAAATAATAATGGCCAATCTGGAGAAATTAAACAACATTTGTATTAAATTTGTTAGACATTAAAGGTACATGTTTTTTAAACGAATCAAAACGAAATCCTCGCAAAAATTTTTGACGACAGTTCTGAATTCCAGAACGAAAAACTATGATTCTGGAAAAATTCAATCTGTCGGTGTAATTTTTAATTATAATAATTTTCAGGATTATGATTTTTTTAGAATTCTACTCACAGATCTGGGATTGAGCAATAATCGTATTCGTTTCATTGCTTTGTTGGACAATGAAAACGACCGGCCCAACAGCTGGGACGCTTTTTTTTCTAAAAACGATTTCGACTGGTTGGGGCATTGCAATAATGTCGAAGTTAACGAATTTGTTAATTTGCCCCTAGATTTATTGATAAGCTATTACAAGCCCAATAGTTATGAGCTTAATATTGTAACAGCTCTGTCTAAAGCATCACTGAAAGTTGGATTATCTTCGGAAGATTTACGCCTTCACGATTTAATTTTAGATCTTGACCCCGAAGACAAAACAACCTTTCGTACCGAATTGGTGAAATATTTAAAAACCCTAAATAAAATATAAATGAATGAATTAGTAGGAATGGGAGTCGCTCTTGTTACCCCATTTAAAACCGATGGGAGTGTGGACCACGATGCCCTAAAGAAAATAGTAGAATATAACATACAGCACGGAACAGATTATTTGGTCATTAGTGGCACGACAGGCGAGAGTGCCACCATCACTAAAGCTGAAAAAAAAGCCATAATTAAAACCATTTCAGACGCTAATGCTGGCAAACTCCCGATGGTTATTGGCATTGGCGGGAACAATACAGCCGCCGTTGTTGAGGAGTTGAAACAAACAGATTTATCGCCATTTGCGGCCGTACTTTCTGTAGCGCCCTATTACAGCAAACCCACACAGGAAGGGTTGTATCAGCATTTTAGAACGGTCGCGGAAGCATCTTCCGTTCCAATAATTTTATACAATGTTCCGGGTAGAACTTCTAAAAACATGGAACCAGAAACAAGTTTGAGACTGGCACGAGAGGTTGATAATATTGTAGCCATCAAAGAAGCAGGAAATAACCCAAAGCAATACCAAGAATTACTGCAACAAAAACCGAACGATTTTATGATTATATCAGGCGACGACGACCTGGTTTTGGATGTTGTTTTACAGGGAGGGTCCGGAGTGATTTCGGTTATTGGTCAGGCACTGGTTCGAGAGTTTTCACAGATGATTCACCTGGGGCTGAAAGGGAATATCAATGCTTCAAAATCAATTGAACAACAGGTTATGCCATTGATCAATCTTATTTTTGAGGAAAATAATCCTTCGGGAATCAAAGCTGTATTGGAACAACTTGGCCTTTGCGGAGATACAGTTCGTTTGCCACTCGTACCCGCCACAGACGCCCTAAAAACAAAAATTAAAACGGCCCTGGAAGAATTGAATTCGATTTAGAGCAAGCTCCAGATACTAATTGTTTTTTTTATCCGTTTAAAAAATGTAATTTTGCCCACTGTCTTTAGTTTTATGAAAAATTATTTCTTAGCCATTGTAATCCTTTTCAGTTTCGCTTCTTGTAGCGAATATCAGCGTGTTCTAAAAGAAGACGATATTGCTGCAAAATACCAAATGGGAACAGAGCTTTTTGATTCTGGGAAATTCGATAAAGCGAACCGATTGTTTTTGCAAATCGTTCCAAAATATAGAGGGAAACCGCAGGCCCAAAAACTGATGTACATGCATTCCAAATCCTATTACGAAACCAAAGACTACTACACAGCCAACTACCGGATGGAGCAGTTTGTGGAAGCCTACCCCAAGAGCGAACGCATTGATGAAATTGCATTTTTGGCCGCTAAAAGTTATTACTTTTTGTCTCCCATTTATTCCAAGGATCAAACCGAAACGTACGATGCTCTCGAGAAATTACAGAGTTTTATCAATCGTTATCCTGACTCGGATTATTTTGATGAAGCCAATCTGTTGGTTCAAGAATTGGATTTAAAACTTGAAAAAAAGGCCTACGAAATTGCCTTGCAATACCACCGTACGGGCCCTTTTCACAGAGATTATAACTCGGCCATAAAGGCCTTTGACAATTTTTTGGACAACTTCCCGGGGTCTGTATTTCGAGAAGATGCACTGTATTACAAATTTGACTCAGCATACCAATTGGCGGTAAATAGCGTGGTTTGGAAACAAGAAGAACGAACACAAAAAGCACTTAAATTTTACAACAATTTAATGCGTTATTTTCCTGAGACAAAATACCTGACGCAGTCCAAAGAAATGCGAAAAGAACTTCAAAATATTAAAAACAATTTAACACCAAAAAGTTAATTCAGATGGATTTAAAAAAAACAAAGGCACCCGCATCAACGGTCACTTACAACCGAAACGAAATTGATGCCCAAACCGAAAATATCTATGAAGCGATATCGGTAATTTCAAGGCGAGCAGAGCAAATTAATACAGATATCAGAAAAGAACTCGTTGATAAACTGGAAGAGTTTGCAACGTACAACGACAGTTTGGAGGAAGTTTTTGAAAACAAAGAGCAAATTGAAGTTTCGAAATTTTATGAGCGTTTACCAAAACCTCACGCTTTAGCCATCCAGGAGTGGTTAGAAGGTAAAATTCACCACAGAAATACAACAACTGACGAGTCTTAATCGCTTAGCAGCATGTCAATCTTACGCGGCAAACATATTCTTCTTGGTATAACTGCTGGCATCGCTGCATACAAAACAACATTTTTAGTGCGCTTGTTGGTTAAAGCAGGTGCCAATGTTCGGGTCATAATGACGCCAGCTTCCAAGGCATTTGTTACACCCTTAACCCTTTCTACGCTATCCAATAACCCTGTTTTGTCCGATTTTACGGATGATGAGGACGATAACGCCGTGTGGAATAATCATGTTGAATTGGGACTTTGGGCCGATCTGTTCATCATTGCTCCCGCAACAGCCAACACCTTGTCCAAAATGGCCACAGGGAATAGTGATAACTTCCTGACAGCCACTTATTTATCCGCGAAATGTCCGGTGTATTTTGCGCCAGCTATGGACTTGGACATGTACAAACACCCTACCACACAAAACACCATAGAAACGTTGCAATCCTATGGGAATATTTTGATACCCTCGGCGTTTGGCGAATTGGCCAGCGGGTTGGTCGGAATGGGGCGTATGGCAGAACCAGAATCTATAGTTAAACTTGTGGAGGCCCACATTTTGAAAGCATTACCACTTCACGGAAAAAAAATTTTAATAACGGCAGGCCCCACCTATGAGGCCATAGATCCTGTACGATTTATTGGAAATCACTCTTCTGGAAGAATGGGTTTTGAATTAGCTCACAGTGCTGCACAACAAGGCGCTGAGGTTCTGCTGATAACGGGCCCATCGCATTACAAAGCCGAACAAAGTGCCATATCAACCCTCGCCGTAACCAGTGCACAAGAGATGTACGACGCCGTTCACAAGCATTTTAACTCTGTTGATGTTGCCATATTATCGGCTGCCGTAGCGGATTACAAGCCCAAGCACCCGTCTCTTTCTAAAATTAAAAAAACAGAAGAAACATTAACCCTAGATCTCATCAAGACAAAGGACATATTGGCCTCTTTGGGCGAAAAGAAAACGGATCAATTTTTGATGGGTTTTGCTCTGGAAACTGATAATGAAATCACCAACGCCATCAAGAAGTTGAAATCTAAAAATTTAGACGCTATAGTTCTCAATTCACTTAGCGATTCTGGAGCTGGTTTTGGAGGAACCACAAATAAAATTACTATTATTGACAAAGATTTAAATCAGACAGACTATCCTTTAAAATCAAAATCGGAAGTTGCAGATGATATTATTCAAAAACTTATAACTTACACCCATGCGTAACTTTTTATTTTTCCTACTTTTCGGTTCTTTTCAAGTGATGACAGCACAGGAATTGAATTGCAATCTCGTTGTAAATGCCCAACAAACGGGCAACGAAAATGTCCAAGTTTTTAAAACCCTTCAAAAGCAACTTCAGGAATTTGTGAACAACACGCGCTGGACCAACAAAACATTCAGTTTACAGGAACGCATCGATTGTGGTATGGTTATCACTATTTTAAATTACAGCTCAGATAGTTTTCAGGCCAGTGTTCAAGTTCAATCGGCTCGTCCGGTACACAACTCGACCTATGCCACTCCGGTGTATAATTTTAATGATAAGGACTTCAATTTCAATTACTTGGAATATCAAAACTTAAACTTTAGCGCCACTCAATTTGAATCGAATCTGGTGTCTGTCATTGCATTTCATGTGTATATGATTTTGGGGATGGATGCCGATACTTTCGAACGCAATGGGGGTCAAAAATACTATGAATTGGCTCGAGATATAGCCAATTATTCTCAACAAGGTAACGCCAAGGGCTGGGAGCCGCCACGAGGCGGCGATCAAACCCGTAGAGTGTTGATAGACAACATATTATCTAAAACGTATTCAGAATACAGAGCGGCTCTTTATGACTATCACCGCTTGGGACTTGACCTCATGTCAAGCAATACGAAAGAGGCCAAAGCAAAAATTGCATCATCGATTGTAAACTTTGAAACACTTCACAAACGTCGTCCCAATTCATTTTTGGTTCGAACTTTTTTTGATGCCAAAGCGGACGAGATTTCAGATGTGTTTAGTTCAGGGCCCAACGTAAAGATTACGGAATTGGTTTCGGTCCTCAATAAAGTGGCCCCCATGCATTCGAACAAATGGCGATCTATTAAATTTTAATTTGCTTCAGTGCTCTCTAAAATTTACATAAAAAATTATGCACTAATTGATGAACTTCAAGTTGTATTTCAGGACGGTTTAAGTACAATTACCGGAGAAACTGGAGCAGGAAAATCGATTTTATTGGGCGGTTTGTCGCTAGTTCTTGGAAAACGTGCCGATTTTTCTAACATCAAAAATAAATCACAAAAATGCATCATTGAGTGCGAGTTTCAAATTACGCCGTATGCTCTCGAATCCTTTTTTGAAACAAACGATTTGGACTATGACTCTCAAACAATTATCCGACGAGAGATTTTACCGTCTGGGAAATCTCGTGCGTTTGTAAATGACTCGCCTGTAAATTTATCCGTTTTGGAAGCATTAGGCCGGCGGTTGGTGGATATCCACTCGCAACACGATACGTCAACTCTAACCAGTAATTTGTATCAATTTCAAATCATTGACGCCTTAGCGGAAAATCAGGACCTTCTTTTGGAGTATAGCCATGTGCTGAAGGATTTCAATGAAAACACTCATGAGTTGCAACGCCTTTTTAGTCAACGGCAACAAGCAAAACAAGATTTTGACTACAATTCCTTTTTGTTAAAAGAATTGGAGGAATCCAATATTCTTGATTTGGATTTGAAACTTTTGGAAGCCGAATATGCGACCCTAAGTAACGTGGAGGTTGTCCAAGCGGAGCTTTCAATGGCTCAACAACTTTTGGGAGCAGAGGAGATGGGAATCAATGCAAATATGACGGAGCTTAAACAACGGTTTCAGCACCTTAAATCGCTGTCTGCAAATTTTAAAGATTTATTCGATCGAATTGAAAGTGTAGCGATTGAATTGGATGACATTTTTGGTGAAATTTATTCCCAATTGGATGCGTTAGAGATAAATCCGCAACGCCTTCAACAGCTTGAAAATCAATTGAAAAGTATTCAAGATTTTTTTAATAAACACAATGTCTCCAGCTTAGAAGAACTAAACTCGGTTTATGTCCAATTACAACAAAAAACCATGTCTGTGGATGATCTTGATAAAGCAATTTCAGAGACAGAAAATTTGATAAATGAAAATTTAAAAAAATTAAACAAAATTTCTTCAACTCTTTCCAAAAAGCGACAGGCCATTTTGCCAAAATTACAAACCGAGTTGCACACGTTATTGCAATCTTTAGGCATGCCTCAAGCCGAGTTTCAAATTGCTCTTTCTGATGCTGAGTCGTTTTTGAAAAATGGAAAAGATCAAATATCATTTTTGTTAAAAGCCAATAGGGGTGGAGCGTTTCTACCACTTGATAAAGGTGCTTCTGGTGGTGAGTTGTCTCGAATTATGTTGGCCATAAAGTACATTTTGTCCAAACATCAACAACTTCCAACCATTATGTTTGATGAAATTGACACAGGCGTTTCTGGAGAAATTTCTAATAAAATGGCCCTTATGATGCAAGATATGAGCCGTTGTATGCAGGTGTTTGCCATTACCCATTTGCCGCAAATTGCGGCCAAAGGCGCCCATCATTTTAAGGTTTTTAAAGTTGAAAGTAAGGGCAGTACAGCGACTCAGTTGGCGCTTTTAAATGATGAGGATCGTCTTGTTGAAATCGCTCAAATGCTTGGCGGAGACCACATCTCGAATTCTGCTAAAGCTCATGCGAAACAGTTGCTGAATTAGTGGTATATTAGCACATCAAAAAAAATTATAATCAACTAAACTATAACATATGTCAAATCAATTATTACAAGGAAAACGAGGTATTATTTTTGGTGCCTTAGATCCCAATTCTATAGCATGGAAAACAGCCGAACGGGTTCATGAAGAAGGCGGAACATTTGTCCTGACTAATGCGCCCATTGCCATGCGTATGGGTACAATTAATGAGCTGGCTGAAAAAACCGGATCAACCGTTATTCCTGCTGATGCAACATCACTTGAAGATCTCCAAAAATTAGTGGATCAATCGGTAGAAATTCTTGGAGGAAAATTGGATTTTGTACTCCATTCCATTGGGATGTCAGTTAATGTCAGAAAAGGGCGGTCTTACACAGATCAAAAATACGATTGGACACAAAAAGGAACCGACGTGTCCGCCATGTCGTTTCATAAAGTTATGCAAACGCTTTACAAATCTGATGCCATGAACGAGTGGGGGAGTATTGTTGCATTGTCGTACATGGCGGCTCAACGTGTTTTTCCAGATTACAATGACATGGCAGACAATAAAGCGTATTTGGAAAGTATTGCCAGAAGTTTTGGTTACTTCTTTGGTCGAGATAAAAAAGTACGAGTTAACACCATTTCACAATCCCCAACTCCAACCACTGCTGGGAAGGGTGTTAAAGGGTTTGATGGTTTTATTGCCTATGCCGAAAAAATGTCGCCATTAGGAAATGCCACGGCATTGGATTGTGCCAACTACACTATTACTTTGTTTAGCGATTTAACCAAACGCGTTACTTTGCAAAACCTCTACAATGATGGCGGATTTAGCAATATGGGGGTTAGTGACGCCATAATGGAGCGGTTTGTCGAAGACTGATTATTCTTACTCAAAACATGAAAATCCTTGTGGTTAAAGTCACAGGGATTTTTTTTGAATCAAATCTTAATATTAAATTAAGTTTTGTTCAACATTTAATCGAAAAAATTAAACATTTAATCGAAAACATGTTCAATTTTTACTCAACTATTAATAGCCTAAGGTTTTAAATGTTATATTGATAACTTATTTGGGATTTTGATGCGATATCGTCATCCCAAGATTCTTAGATTTGGAATTAAATATTTTGATTTAATAATTTTTTTATTCCAATTTTTATTAACCAATTTAACTTAAATTTATGAGAAAAAGTTACTTAATTTTATTTTTGCTATTGACTGTTTCATTTTCACTAGAGGCTCAAACCATTTGGGATGGACCAGTTATTACTTTTACAAAAGCCGATTATGCAGACTGGACACAAGTGGAAAATCAAGACCGTATCAATGACGATGTATGGATTACACGCCAAAACAACAGGTCTATTTTTAACATTGTAGCCGAAACTGAATCTCCAAGCGGCTGTAGTAGTACTGCACCCTCTGGGACGCAGTGGGCCTTAGGAACCACATCCGCAGGCATTGAAAACCTAACATTTGAAACTTTCTACGATGTCCATGATTGCAATCCAGAATCTATTCTCAACTCGGACATGGTTCTCAGATTGGTGGATACCAATACTTACATCGACATTAAGTTTCTGTCTTGGACGTCTGGAGAAGGTGCTGGTGGCGGTGGTTTCAGTTACCAGAGATCCACGCCTCCCTTGCAGCTAAAAGGAATTATTGACATAGACGGTGGTTTCAAAAAAGGAGTACATGTACAAGCAACTGCGGATATTGCTGATCTTAGTATTTACAAATTACAAGTCTATTCCAATGCCAATACAACTGCAGGAGCGTCTTACACGCTTTCTGGAAGTGCTACTGCTGGTGATCATATTTTAATTGCCAACGATGGTGATGCGTTAGACTCGTACATGAGTGCATCAACAATATTTAATACTGTATTTAACACTGGGACATTTCCTTCAATAAACGGGGATGATACGGTTGAACTTCTTATGAACGACAATTCAATTGAAGTTTTTGGTGATATTGGAACAGATGGTACTGGTCAGGTTTGGGAATATACCGACTCCTGGGCCTACAAAGATGATGGTGAATGGACATATGGTGGAGTTAATTGTTCAGATGGAACTACCACTACATGGGATTCATCTTGTGTATATCCATTAGCTGTTGGCCAAGAACCAGTTTCTTACAATGTGACCTTCAACGTAGACATGACTAACGAGAATGTTAGT
>CAJXUB010000036.1 GCA_913061125.1 uncultured Flavobacteriaceae bacterium | reverse complement strand
GGATTTATGGCTTTGGCCTATGGAATTCTAACCCCGGCCAAAGCGATCAGTAAGGCCTCATATAGGGTTAAAAATGGAATTGCCGCCGCCGATCGTGTGTTCGAAATTTTACAAAATGAGAACAGCATGCCAGATGTTAAAAATGCGAAATCAATAGCCAATTTTAAGGAATCTATAGAGCTTAAAAACGTATCGTTTAAATACGGGAATGATTATGTTTTAAAACACTTTTCGATGACAGTTCAAAAAGGGCAAACTGTTGCTTTGGTAGGACAATCGGGCAGTGGAAAATCGACCATTGCCAACTTGTTGACACGATTTTATGATGTCAATGAAGGCCACATCGCTATTGATGGTCATGATATCAAAAATTTAACCAAAGAATCGCTTCGTGATCAAATTGGACTGGTGACTCAAGATTCCATTTTGTTTAACAATAGTATTAAAAATAATCTTCTGATTGGAAAAGAAAATGCCAGCGATGAGGATATTATTGAAGCTTTAAAAATTGCCAATGCTTGGGAGTTTGTTAAAGATTTACCACAAGGAATTGAAACCAATATTGGGGATTCTGGAAATAGTCTCTCGGGAGGACAAAAACAGCGGTTGAGTATTGCCAGAGCAGTACTAAAAAATTCGCCCATCATGGTGCTGGATGAGGCCACCTCCGCTCTGGATACCGAAAGCGAACGATTGGTTCAGGATGCTTTGGAAAATATGATGAAAAACAGAACATCGGTTGTAATTGCCCACCGCTTGTCTACCATTCAAAATGCCGATCATATTATTGTTATGAAACAAGGCCAAATTATTGAACAAGGTCGACATCAAGAATTGATGGACAAAGGGGGCACGTACAGCAAACTGGTGATGCTTCAGTCTTTAGACTAATTACTTCTTAAATATTAATTTAGAAATTCGCCCACGTCCTGCAGCAAAAGCTATGGAGTCGTTTAAAAAACGAAAGGTGTAAAATCCTTCTTTTGAAAGCGAATTCCACGTTTGGCCTCCATCGGCGCTGTAATCTATACCTTCAAAACCCACAGCAACCACGCCCCTAGCCTCTGAATTGGGAATATATTGCACACAACTTCGATACCCGGGCGAGGTTTCTTGATCTACCGCAGACCACGTTTTCCCCCCATTTTTAGTCAAAATGGCTGTGTTTAATTTAGCTTTGGGTTGAGTGTAATCTCCACCAATTCCAATGCCGTTATTGGAATCATAAAAATCAATGCTGTACAGTCCAGCGGTTGGCATCCCTTGAACGATTGGAGTCTTAAAAACCGTCCACGAATTCCCTTTGTCTGGAGAATAAAAAATTCGACTGACTGTACCGCCACTGGCAATCCAAACCCTATTGCCAAGAATTTTGATGTTGGTATCACTTGCAGCAAATGCAGCTTCACCCTCCATAACTTTGGGAAGTTTACTGCAGGGAATTTTATCCCAATGTTGCCCTCCATCACGAGTAATCAAAATACTCAAACAGTCTTCCGTGGGGTCGCCCATAGCGATTCCCTCATCACGATTCCAAAACGCCATGCTGTCGTAAAAAGCATCGGGATGGGATTCAGAATAAACCAATTCGGAATTTTTATGCAGCAACGCTGGGCTACCAATACTCATTGTAAAAAGATCATTTTTGACCAATGCTAAAGATCGAATGTTGAGCGAGTCGCTAAAAAATCGATGTTTAAAAATGTTATTTTGATCCAAATTAAAACGAAAAACATCGCCAATGGAGGACACGGCCACCAACTCTGTGTTGTTGAGTGTTATGGCTCTAACATTCAACAAAGAGTCTTCAAAGATGGATTGGATATCAACCCTACTAAACGTGTGGGGATTTGAATCCGGTTGTTTACAACTTGAAACAGCCAAAACAGTTAAAATTATTGAAATCATAGGTCGTATCATAACATCAAAGTTTTAATTGGAATCAATATACAGAATTACACGATGCCAAACCATTTATTAAGCGTAACTTTGCCTCATAAAATCGTTTTATGCGCTTACACAAAAATCTTTGCTATGCTGTTATTGATGGCATTTTGGATATTTTTAATGAAAAAAAATATGCCGATAAAGTAATTCAAATGCTATTGAAACGAGACAAACGCTGGGGCAGCCGCGACCGTGGATTTGTGGCTGAAACGACCTACGATATTGTGCGCTGGAAACGTCTTTATTCAGAAATTGCAGAAGTCAAAGAACCCTTTAGCCGCGATGACGCTTGGCGGCTTTTTGCGGTTTGGGCTACTCTAAAAGGCATTAAACTACCCGATTGGAAATATTTTGCCCAAACCCCCACCCGAAAAATTAAGGGCCGATTTGATGCATTATCAAAAACACGAAAAATCAAAGAATCTGTTCCCGATTGGATCGACGATTTGGGCGTAAACGAACTGGGCGAAAGTGTGTGGTCCAAAGAATTATCAAAACAAAACGAACAGGCCGATGTTATTCTTCGTGTCAATACACTCAAAATCTCAAAAAAAGATTTGCAAAAACAACTGATTTCAGAAGGAGTTGAAACCCTTCCGATAAAGGGGTATGCTTCTGCGCTGAAATTGATTCAACGAGCAAATGTATTTAAAACTGAGGCCTTTAAAAAAGGGCACTTTGAGGTTCAAGATGCGTCGTCCCAATTGGTCGCCGAATTTTTGGATGTAAAACCGGGAATGAAGGTGGTGGATGCCTGTGCGGGTGCTGGGGGTAAAACGCTTCATCTTTCTGCTCTTATGGAGAATAAAGGGTCTTTGGTAGCGATGGATATTTATGAAAGTAAATTGAAAAAATTAAAAATTCGAGCTAAACGCAATGGCGCTCACAACATCGACTTGCGTGTGATTGATTCTACTAAACCTTTAAAAAAATTGACTGGAAAAGCCGATCGATTGCTCATTGATGCGCCATGTTCCGGGCTTGGTGTTATTCGACGAAATCCAGATTCAAAATGGAAATTACAACCTGAATTTTTGGATACAATCCGACAGACCCAACAGCACATTTTACAGCAGTATTCCAAAATGCTTAAACCCAACGGCAAAATGGTGTATGCGACTTGTTCAGTTTTACCTTCAGAGAATAAAAATCAAATTGAACAATTTTTGAGCTCCGGTGCGGGCCAACATTTTAAATTAGTCAAAGATAAAAGTATCTTAGCACACCAAAGCGGTTATGATGGATTTTATATGGCTTTACTCGAAAAAAATTTAGATCAATGAAACACCTTTTCTTTTTTGGAATACTATTTTTTGTGAATTTGGGTTTTTCACAAGTTCCAAACGGCTATTACAACTCTGCCACAGGGACGGGCTACACACTCAAAACGCAACTGCACAACATCATTAACGCCCACAACGATCAGGGCTATAATGCTATTGATTCGTTTTTTGTGGAACACGATTTGGATAATTATTACGAAAATAACACTACCATTTTAGACATTTATTCTGAAAATCCATCCGGTGCAGATCCCTACAACTTTACGCCCAATTCGGACGCGTGTGGACAATATTCGTCGGAAGGGGATTGTTACAACAAGGAACATATTATCCCCCAATCGGTATTTAATAGCGAGAATCCCATGCGAGGCGATGCCCATCAGCTTTTTCCAACGGACGGGCGCGTTAATGGATTTCGTGGAAATTACCCTATGGGGCGGGTCGATGACAATAATTTGACATCTCAATCTGGGATTTCAAATCCGACGCAAAATGGGTCAAAACTTGGAAATAACGTCAATATCGGCTACTCTGCGGGCTACTCTGGGGTGGTGTTCGAACCTATTGATGAATTTAAAGGCGATGTTGCGAGAGCTCATTTTTATTTTGCAACCCGCTACGAAAACCTCATAGACCAATGGGGCGGTTATGCCATGTTTGATGGGAGTAGCGAGAAAGTTTTTGAAACTGTATTTTTAAATATTTTATTGCAATGGCACGCCATGGATCCTGTATCCCAAAAAGAAATCGACCGAAATAATGCGATTTATTATCAACATCAAAACAACAGAAATCCATTTGTCGATCATCCAGAATATGTGACGGCCATATGGACATCTCAACAAGACAATCAGGCGCCAACGGCTCCTTCCAATCTTACAACTTCAAATCCTACAGCTAGCAGCATTCAACTCAACTGGACTGCTGCAACAGATAATATAGCAGTGACAAGTTACGATATATATATGGACGGAACGTTCAAAACTAGCGTTAGCACGACTGCTTTGACGGTCACTGGATTATCGCCAGAAACCAACTATTGTTTTACCGTAATTGCAAAAGACGCCGCCAACAACAGCTCTGCGGCCTCTGAGCAGTCTTGCGAAACAACTCTATCGGGAAGCACTGGGACAGTGGATTTGTTTTTTTCGGAATACATGGAAGGGAGTAGTTTTAACAAAGCGCTGGAAATCGCCAATTTTACCGGCTCAAGTATTGAATTATCCAACTACTCCATCAAGCTAAGCAGCAATGGAAATAGTGCTTGGACGGCGACCTACAATTTTCCAAACAATGCCAGTATTTCTGATGGTGATGTTTATGTTGTGGCTCATGGCAGTATTGAAGTGTGCACCAATGTTGTGGATGATTTAAACAACAACATCAATGGGTTTAATGGGAATGATGCACTAGGATTGTTTAAAAATGACATCTTGATTGATATCATTGGAACACTTGGAAATGACCAAGACTTTGGAAAAAATACCACTTTAGTTCGACAAGCCAGCGTGAGCACTGGAAGTACGGTTTATAACTCGGACGAATGGACGGGTTTTGACAGTAATACTTGTGAAAATTTAGGCAGTCATACTCAATCTTTGGGAATGAATTTATTGAATCTTAAGAACATTAAAATTTACCCAAATCCTGTTTCGGGTTCCACTCTGACCGTAGCGGTGCTACAACCCACCACAATTCAATTGTTTAATTTGATGGGGCAAAGTCTCATCAAGGCGGAATTAAACCAAAACCGTCAAACATTACAAATCAACCACCTGAACGACGGTGTATACATACTGCTTCTAAAAAATAGCAAAGAAAGTATTATTCGAAAAATTATTAAAAACTGACGATTCCCTTTTACTGTTCAAAACACGTGAATAACTCCTTAAATTCGCCAAAAAAAAGAACCGTCTTTTTTTACAAATCGGCTAATTTTGTAACAGTCCAATTTTTTTAATTCAAAAGCATGATTCTTTTCTTTGGCCAACCATCTACCAAAGTCTTTGCTGTACAAACTCAAGAGGTTTTATCACCAGATGACATGTCCAAATTGAACTGGTTGTTTGGAAATCAGCCCAAAATTGAAACCCAAATTATCGCCACTGATTTTGTTGGCCCGCGCGCCGCCATGATAACCCCGTGGAGCACCAACGCCGTCGAAATTACCCAAAATATGGGTATCTCTGGAATCCGCAGAATCGAGCAATTTGTGGCTGTTTCTTCTGATTTTAGCAGCTTTGATCCCATGATTTCAGAAAAATTCGCAGAACTTAATCAGCAAATATTTGATATTGATATCACCCCGGAACCCGTATTAGATATTTCCGATATTGCTGCTTATAACAAACAAGAAGGACTGGCGCTGAGCGATGAAGAAATTGATTACCTCAATGACGTTAGTAAAAGAATAGGACGCCCTCTTACCGACTCGGAAGTTTTTGGATTTTCGCAAGTGAATTCTGAGCATTGCCGACATAAAATTTTTAATGGAACGTTCGTCATTGATGGCGTAGAACAACCCACGTCCCTTTTCAAGCTCATCAAGGAAACCTCTAAACAAAATCCCAATGGCATAGTATCGGCTTACAAAGATAATGTGGCATTTATAAAAGGGCCAGTGGTGGAACAATTTGCCCCAAAAAGTGCCGATAAACCTGATGTGTATGCTATCGAAGACTTCGAATCGGTTATCTCATTAAAAGCCGAAACTCACAACTTTCCAACAACCGTTGAACCTTTTAATGGTGCAGCTACAGGTTCTGGTGGAGAAATTAGAGACCGCTTGGCTGGTGGGAAAGGATCGTTGCCTTTGGCAGGAACTGCCGTTTACATGACCTCTTATTCGCGTTTGGACGACAACCGCCCATGGGAAAATGGATTTCAAGAACGTCCCTGGTTATACCAAACCCCAATGGACATTTTAATCAAAGCGTCCAATGGGGCTTCAGATTTTGGAAATAAATTTGGTCAACCCCTCATTTGTGGATCTGTATTAACTTTTGAACATCAAGAAAACAACGAACGTTTGGGGTATGATAAAGTCATCATGCTGGCTGGTGGTATTGGCTACGGAAAAGCCAATCAGGCCTTAAAAGACACACCGAAAGAAGACGATCAAATTGTAATTCTTGGCGGTGAGAATTACCGCATCGGTATGGGTGGCGCTGCAGTTTCTTCGGCAGATACGGGTGCATTTTCTTCGGGGATTGAACTCAATGCCGTTCAACGCTCCAATCCAGAAATGCAAAAACGCGCAGCCAACACGGTGAGGGCTCTGGTTGAAAGCTCAGAAAATTTTATTGTATCTATTCACGATCATGGTGCTGGGGGCCATCTTAACTGTTTGTCCGAATTGGTAGAAGACACGGGGGGGCATATCAATTTAGATGCTCTTCCGGTAGGGGATCCGACACTTTCGGACAAGGAATTGATTGGAAATGAGTCGCAAGAACGTATGGGACTTGTGGTTCCAAAAGCTCATTTGGATCGTCTACAAAAAATTGCCGATCGTGAACGATCGCCAATGTATAACGTTGGTAAGGTTACCAACGATAATCGCTTTGTTTTTGAGTCCAAACAACATGGAAATAAACCGATGGATTTGAATTTAGATGATATGTTTGGGAGCTCGCCCAAAACCATTCTCGAAGATATCACAGTAGAAAAAAATTACACTCCCATACACTGCGATTCTTCCAAGATTGAAGACCATTTGAAACAAGTTTTAAAACTAGAATCTGTTGCGTGTAAAGATTGGTTAACCAACAAAGTGGACCGTTGTGTGGGGGGCAAAGTTGCCAAACAACAGTGTGTTGGTCCGTTACAACTTCCACTTAACAATGTGGGGGTTATGGCGCTGGATTACAGAAACGAACATGGTGTAGCTACTAGTGTTGGTCATGCGCCTGTTTTAGGTCTGGTGGACCCTGCAGCGGCCAGTCGGCATGCCATAACAGAGGCGCTAAGCAATATTATTTGGGCTCCACTTAAAGAGGGCTTAAAAAGTGTTTCGTTATCTGCCAATTGGATGTGGCCGTGCAAAAACTCTGGAGAAGATGCCCGATTGTACGAAGCCGTAAAAGCAATTTCTGAATTTGCAATTGAACTTGGAATTAATGTACCAACAGGAAAAGATTCGCTGTCCATGAAACAAAAATATCCTGACGGCGATGTCCTATCACCAGGGACTGTAATCGTATCTGCTGCCGGGCATTGTACTGCCATTTCAAAGGTCGTTGAACCGTTATTTAAGCCGCACGAAGGCCCTATTTATTACATAAACTTATCTGAAGATCGTTATAAATTAGGTGGTAGTGCATTGGCTCAAACTCAAAACAAAATTGGCAACAGTGTGCCTTGTGTTCAAAATGCAGATTATGTAAAAACAGTATTTAATTCCATTCAAGATTTGATAAATAACGATCAAATTGCTGCCGGACATGATGTGGCCTCTGGTGGATTGATAACCACGCTGTTAGAACTTTGTTTTTCAAATCAAAATCTTGGCGCCTCAATTGACCTAACACCACTGGGAGAATCCGATTCAGTAAACGTCTTATTTTCCGAAAATACAGGCCTTGTTTTTCAGAGTAAAAACGATTCTTTGGATGATTTTTTTGAATCAAAAAACATCAAAGCCCACCGCATTGGAACGGTTTCTACAACACCTAATCTTCAACTTAAAAATTTTGATGATATTTTCAATTTTGATATTGAAACTTACAGAGATATTTGGTACGAAACGTCGTATTTGCTGGACGATAAACAAACTGCAAATGGCTTGGCTAAAGTACGGTATGAGAACTACAAAAATCAACCCTTACGCTATACGCTTCCCGAACAATTTACAGGGCAATTGCCTGAATTAAGTCCGAATCATTCACGTCCAAAAGCGGCTGTCATTAGAGAAAAAGGGAGCAATTCCGAACGGGAAATGGCCAACGCCATGCACTTGGCGGGATTTGAGGTGCGGGATGTCCACATGACCGATTTGATATCGGGACGAGAAACTTTGGAAGACATTCAATTTATTGGTGCGGTTGGTGGTTTTAGTAACAGCGATGTTTTGGGGTCTGCCAAAGGATGGGCTGGTGCGTTCAAATATAACCCAAAAGCCAAAACAGCCCTTGAAAATTTCTTTAAAAGACCCGATACTCTTTCTGTTGGAATTTGTAACGGCTGCCAGCTTTGGATGGAATTAGACCTTATTAATCCAGATCATAAGAAACACGGAAGAATGACCTATAACGACTCCCAAAAACACGAAAGCTCGTTCACCTCTGTTACGATTCAAAAGAACAATTCTGTAATGCTTTCTTCGCTTGCGGGCGCAACACTGGGCGTTTGGATTTCGCATGGCGAAGGTAAATTCTCATTGCCCTACGACGAATCTAAATACAACATCGTTGGAAAATATGCCTACGAAAGTTACCCGCACAATCCCAACGGATCCGACTTTAATACGGCCATGCTTTGTGATGAAAGTGGGCGTCACCTTGTGACAATGCCACACATTGAGCGTTCGACTTTTCCGTGGAATTGGGCCTATTATCCAGAGAACCGAAACGACCAGGTATCGCCGTGGCTGCAGGCCTTTGTCAATGCCAGATTGTGGATTGAAGAATTGGATAATGATTAATATTTATTGCTTGTTTTTAGCAAACTGACAAATTAAAGTTTCTAATTTGTTAATTTTTTAAAATTCTCTTATTTTGCATTGATTCTAATCGCAACCACAATGACCAATATTACACGTCTTTTTGATTTTCCGTACTACCAACTTGAGGTACACAACTTAGAGGCTGCACTTGTAAGTAAAAAAAATGGGGAATGGATTGAAACCTCCACCCAAGACTATCTAGATAAAGCCAATGCACTCAGCCGTGCGCTGCTAAAATTGGGGGTAAAAAAAGACGACAAAATTGCCGTAATCTCATCCACCAACCGAACCGAATGGTGCATTGTAGACATTGGAGTTTTGCAAGTTGGTGCACAAAATATTCCCATCTACCCTACCATTTCATCCGACGATTACGAATATGTTTTAAATCACAGCGAGGCCACCTATTGTTTTGTATCCGACCAAGAGGTATTGGATAAAGTTATGAAAGTGAAAGCCAACACAAAACTGAAGGATGTTTATAGCTTTGATGAAATCGAATCCTGTAAAAATTACACCGAGTTATTTGATTTAGGTAGAGATGAATCGACTCAAAGCGAGGTTGAATCCCGAAAATCCGAGGTAAAAGAAGAGGATTTGGCAACGATTATTTATACATCGGGAACCACAGGAAAACCTAAAGGTGTGATGCTCACCCACAAAAATATTGTTCAGAATGTTCTGGCCAGTATTCCTCGACTTCCACTGCTGGAAGGCACAACAAGGGTCTTGAGTTTTTTGCCCTTGTGCCACATTTTTGAGCGGGTCTTGATTTACATTTATCAACACGCTGGGGTTTCTGTTTATTTTGCAGAAAGTCTAGAAACCATAGGCGCAAATGCTCAAGAAATTAAACCAAATTTAATGAGTGTTGTTCCAAGATTGCTCGAAAAAGTATTTAATAAAATCTATGCCAAAGGAACAGAATTAACAGGACTGAAACGAAAACTATTTTTCTGGGCCATCCAATTGGGTGAACAATACGAACCCTATGGTGCTAATGGATTTTGGTACGAATTTCAACTTAAAATCGCTAGAAAACTAATTTTTAGCAAATGGCAAGCTGCTTTAGGGGGCGAACTGCACACCATGGTATCGGGCAGTGCCGCTCTTCATCCCAGACTTTCAAGAATTTTTTGTGCCTCCGGCATGATGGTTATGGAGGGGTATGGCCTTACTGAAACCTCGCCAGTGGTTAGCGTGGGCATGTATGCCAATAAGTTGTTTAAAATTGGAGCTGTGGGAAAACCCATTTCCAATGTTGAAGTGAAAATCGCATCGGATGGCGAAATTCTAATCAAAGGGCCAAACGTTATGCAAGGGTATTATAAAGACCCGGAACGGACCGCATCAGTAATGTCTGGCGATTATTTTCATACGGGAGATAAAGGCGAAATTGACGCCGATGGCTTTTTGAAAATCACCGGCCGTAAAAAAGAAATGTTTAAAACCTCAGGTGGGAAATACATTATTCCAACTTTGATCGAAAACGAACTTAAAGAATCCAATTTTATTGAACAAGTCATGGTCATTGGCGAAAACCAAAAAATGCCAGCAGCCTTGATTCAAATTAATTTTGAATTTGTGGCCGATTGGATTCAACGTAAAAATCTAAACATTGATGCAACTCCAGAAGCCATGATAGCTGCTAAGGAGGTACAAAAACGAATTCAAAAAGAGGTGGACCGTTGCAACAAAAATTTTGGTAAATGGGAGCAAGTTAAACAGTTTGAACTCACACCAGACATCTGGTCCATTGAAGGAGGACACCTCACACCAACCATGAAAATGAAGCGTAGCGTAATTCTGAGCATTTACGATTCCCTGGTTAAAAACATCTACAAAGATTAATTTTTTGGTTTTCACACGTATTAGGATATCCTAATTTTTTAAAAAAAATACTATGCATGCATAATTTTTTAATAATTTACTATGCGTGCATAATATATTTTTATATATTTGAACCAACCAATTGAGTATGAAAGAGAAAACAATAGATTATGTGCTGCGGACAACATGGTTTGCCGTGCAAAAAATGTACAATGAAGAGGCGGCAAAGTTTGAAGCAACCATGTCAACCGCATTTACGCTGTTGAGCATTGATCCCAAACAAGGAACACCCTCCACGGCGCTGGGGCCAAAAATGGGAATGGAATCTACGAGTTTATCACGAATTTTAAAAAATTTAGAAGAACGAGCATTGATCAAAAGAATACCAAACCCCGAAGATGGACGTGGTGTATTAATCCACTTGACTGAACTGGGTTTGGAAAAAAGAGAAGATTCCAGGCAACGAGTTTTTAGATTCAATGATAAAGTTAAATCAGAAATTGGAATCGAAAAAATAAACCATTTTTACGACGTTTCAGAAACCATTCTCAATTTAATTAATGAGAATAAAATATTTTAAAATGCCTATTGTGTCATGACAAAAAGAAGAATAAAAAAAATAGCCATCGTTGGTTCTGGGATCATGGGCAGCGGAATTGCTTGCCACTTTGCCAACATAGGGGTTGAAGTCCTCTTGTTGGATATTGTTCCGAGAGAATTAAACAAAAATGAGAAAGCAAAAGGACTTACTCTAAAAGATGACGTGGTTAGAAATCGTTTGGTTAACGAAGCCCTAAAAACGGCGCTAAAATCAAAGCCCTCCCCCATTTACAACCAAACATTTGCACAACGCATCACCACGGGAAATTTGGAAGATGACATCGCAAAAGTTAAAGATGTTGACTGGATTATGGAAGTTGTTGTAGAACGGTTAGACATTAAAAAACAAGTGTTCGAAACGCTTGAAAAACACCGATCCCCAGGCACCTTAATCACCTCTAATACATCTGGAATTCCAATCCAATTCATGAGCGAAGGGCGCAGCGAAGATTTTCAGAAACATTTTTGTGGAACACATTTTTTTAATCCGGCGCGTTACCTAAAATTATTTGAAATTATTCCAGGGCCAAAAACCGACCCCGAAGTGTTGCAATTTTTGAATCATTATGGTGAACAATTTTTGGGAAAAACTTCTGTTATCGCCAAAGATACTCCCGCATTTATAGGAAATCGCATTGGAATTTTTGGAATTCAAAGTTTGTTTCATCAAGTCAAAGAATTGGGGCTCACTATTGAGGAAATTGACAAACTCACTGGCCCAGTTATTGGCAGACCCAAATCGGCCACGTTTAGAACTGTAGATGTTGTAGGACTTGACACATTGGTTCATGTAGCCAACGGAATCTATGAGAATTGTCCCAACGATGAAGCACACGAACTTTTTAAACTGCCAGACTTCATTCATTCCATGATGAAAAACAATTGGCTGGGCAGCAAAACAGCTCAAGGATTTTATAAAAAAGAAGGTAAAACCATAACAGTTTTAGACCTTGATACCTTAGAGTATAGAGATAAAAAGAAGGCCAAATTTGCCACATTGGAACTTACAAAATCCGTTGATAACGTCATTGACCGATTCAAAATCTTAGTTTCTGGTAAAGACAAAGCTGGAGAATTTTATCGTAAAAATTTTGCGGCCATGTTTGCCTATGTTTCAAACAGAATTCCCGAAATTTCAGATGAATTTTACAAAATTGATGACGCCATGAAAGCGGGATTTGGCTGGGAACATGGCCCGTTTCAAATTTGGGATGCTATCGGAGTTCAAAACGGAATCGAATTGATGAAATCAGAAGGTAAAACCCCAGCTCCTTGGGTTTTGGAGATGATTGAATCGGGGCAAAATTCCTTTTACACCGTTAGAGAAGGATCTACCTATTTTTATGAAATTAGCAGCAAAACACAAACCAAAATTCCAGGTCAAGACGCCTTTATCATTTTGGATAATGTTCGAACGACAAACCAAGTTTTTAAAAATTCTGGTGTTGTCATTGAAGACCTCGGTGATGGGATTTTAAATTGCGAATTCAGATCCAAAATGAATACCATTGGCGGTGATGTGTTGGCCGGATTAAACAAAGCTGTGGATTTGGCAGAACAAAATTTTGAAGGACTCGTCATTGGAAATCAAGGAGCAAACTTCTCTGTTGGGGCTAATATTGGCATGATATTCATGATGGCTGTCGAGCAAGAATACGACGAGTTAAACATGGCTATAAAATACTTTCAAGATACCATGATGCGGATGCGCTACTCCTCTATTCCGACCATTTCGGCGCCCCACGGCATGACCTTAGGCGGCGGTTGTGAATTATCGATGCATGCCGATAAAGTCGTTGCAGCCGCCGAAACGTACATTGGATTAGTGGAATTTGGAGTGGGTGTAATCCCCGGTGGTGGTGGCTCCAAAGAAATGGCGATGAGGGCCTCGGATTCGTTCCGAAAAAATGATGTGGAACTTAACATTTTACAAGAATATTTTCTAACCATAGGCATGGCAAAAGTGGCCACATCCGCCTACGAAGCATTTGATCTTGGTATTTTACAACACGGAAAAGACATTGTGGTGGTAAATAAAGACCGCCAGATTGCTGCAGCAAAAGCACACGCCAAGTTGTTGGCTGACCAAGGATACACGAAACCTGTGAAACGTAAAGATGTCAAAGTTCTTGGGAAGCAAGCCCTTGGAATGTTTTTGGTCGGCACCGATTCAATGCAAGCCAGCAATTACATCAGCGAACACGATCAAAAAATTGCCAATAAACTTGCTTACGTGATGGCAGGTGGCGATTTGTCCGAGCCAAGTTATGTTACTGAACAATATTTGTTAGACATAGAACGCGAGGCCTTTTTGAGTCTTTGCACCGAAAGAAAAACTCTCGAGCGCATTCAGCACATGTTAAAAACAGGAAAGCCATTAAGAAATTAAAACCATGAAACAAGCCTATATAGTTAAAGCCTATCGTACTGCCGTGGGAAAAGCCCCCAAAGGCCTTTTTCGATTCAAAAGAGCCGATGAACTTGGTGCAGAAACGATTCAACATATGATGAAAGAAATGCCAAATTTAGACGTTTCTCGAATCGATGATGTTATTGTTGGAAACGCAATGCCTGAAGGTTCTCAAGGTCTCAACATGGCACGGTTTATTTCGCTCATCGGACTCAACAGCGTAGATGTTCCTGGTGTAACGGTCAATCGATTTTGCTCCTCAGGACTGGAAACCATAGGGTTAGCTGTAGCGAAAATTCAAGCCGGTATGGCCCATTGCATTATCGCTGGTGGCGCCGAAAGTATGAGTGCTGTTCCTATGACTGGATTTAAACCTGAATTAAATTATGACACCATAAACTCTGGTCATGAGGACTATTATTGGGGCATGGGAAATACAGCAGAAGCGGTAGCCAAAGAATTTAATGTTTCGCGTGATGATCAAGACAAATTTGCATACAATTCTCACCAAAAAGCTTTGAAAGCTCAAGCTGAAAATCGGTTTCAACAACAAATTGTACCCATTGAAGTAAATCAAACTTACGTGGATAAAAACGGGAAACGTGCCTCAACGACCTATACGGTTTCCAAAGACGAAGGACCAAGAGCCGATACCAGTCTGGAAGTTCTGTCGAAATTGCGTGCGGTTTTTGCACAAGGCGGTAGTGTTACCGCAGGAAATTCATCACAAATGAGCGACGGTGCTGCTTTCGTTATGGTGATGAGTGAGGATTTAGTTAAGGAACTCAATCTGGAGCCCATTGCTAGAATGGCAAGTTATGCTGTAGCTGGCGTGGAGCCTAGAATTATGGGAATTGGCCCCGTAAAAGCTATTCCAAAAGCGTTGAGCCAAGCTGGACTAACACAATCTGATTTGGAACTCATCGAACTCAACGAGGCGTTTGCGTCTCAATCGTTGGCTGTTATCAGAGAATTGGATTTGAATCCAGAAATTATAAATGTCAATGGTGGAGCCATTGCCCTTGGACATCCTCTGGGGTGTACTGGAGCCAAACTTTCTGTTCAGTTGTTTGACGAAATGCGACAACGACGTTTGAATACAAAATATGGCGCCGTAACCATGTGTGTTGGTACGGGCCAAGGTGCTTGTGGAATTTTTGAATTTTTAAATTAAACGAAATACTCAAATTTATTTTTAATGGAAAATAACGAATTACTAAGAGGCGGACAGTTTTTGATCAAGGAAAGTCACTGCAACAGTGTATTCACACCGGAAGACTTCACTGAAGAACAACGCATGATGAAGGAAGCTGTCATGGAATTTAATGAGAGAGAAGTCATCGCTCACCGCGATCGTTTTGAAGCCAAAGATTATGCTTTGACTGAGGAAGTCATGCGAAAAGCTGGAGAGATGGGATTTTTGGGCATTGCCGTTCCTGAAGCTTATGGAGGATTGGATATGGGGTTTGTTTCCACCATGTTGGTTTGCGATTATATTTCAAGTGGAACAGGATCGTTTAGTACCGCATTTGGCGCTCATACTGGAATTGGAACCATGCCCATAACGCTCTATGGAACAGAGGAACAAAAACAAAAATATGTGCCAAAACTTGCCTCCGGCGAATGGTTTGGGGCCTACTGTCTTACAGAACCTGGGGCTGGTAGTGATGCCAATTCCGGAAAAACTACTGCAACGCTTTCACAAGATGGGACATATTACAGCATCACTGGACAGAAAATGTGGATTTCAAACGCTGGATTTTGCAACGTATTCATTGTATTTGCTCGGATTGAAGACGATAAAAACATCACAGGGTTTATTGTAGAAAATGACCCCGCCAATGGCATCACTCTTGGAGAAGAAGAACACAAATTAGGCATTCGGGCCTCATCCACCCGTCAGGTCTTTTTTAACAACACAAAAGTCCCCGTCGACAATATGCTTTCTGAACGACAACATGGATTCAAAATAGCCATGAATGCCCTAAATGTGGGACGAATCAAACTAGCTGCTGCTTGTTTGGACTCACAGCGTCGAATTACCACAGATGCCATAATTTACGCCAATGCCAGGCAACAATTTAAAACCCCAATAGCAGAATTTGGAGCTATCAAACACAAACTGGCCGAAATGGCAACCAACGCCTATGTGGGCGAATCCGCAAGCTACCGAGCAGCCAAAGACATTGAAAATCGAATTGAATTGCGAAAAGCCAAAGGTAATACCCATCAAGATGCAGAACTCAAAGGCGTTGAAGAATATGCCATAGAATGTTCTTTGCTTAAAGTGGCCGTTTCTGAAGATGTCCAAAATTGTGCTGACGAAGGTATCCAAATCTTTGGCGGTATGGGATTCTCTGAAGATACCCCAATGGAAGCCGCTTGGCGAGACGCTCGAATTTCAAGAATTTATGAAGGAACCAACGAAATTAATCGAATGATTTGTATCGGGATGCTCATCAAAAAAGCCATGAGAGGTCATGTGGATTTGCTTGGCCCTGCCATGAAGGTTCAGGAAGAACTTATGGGAATCCCATCTTTTGATACACCAGATTATAGTGCGCCACTATCGCAAGAAAAAGCCATCCTTAAAAATCTTAAAAAAGTCTTTTTGATGGTAGCCGGAGCTGGAATTCAAAAATATGGCCCTGAGATTGAAAATCATCAGCAATTACTTTTGAATGCTGCCGATATTTTAATCGAAATTTATATGGCAGAATCTGCTATTCTTAGAACTGAAAAAAACATCTCGCGCTTCGGAGAAGAATCTCAAAAACACCAAATTGAAATGAGTCAATTGTACCTCTACAATGCCGTTGAAATCATTACGACAAGTGCTAAAAATGGAATCATCTCATTTGCCGAAGGCGATGAACAACGTATGATGCTGATGGG
>CAJXUB010000035.1 GCA_913061125.1 uncultured Flavobacteriaceae bacterium | reverse complement strand
ATTTTAGTTCGTTTTGGTGCCCCTATGGAATCTTGTTGAACCCCCAAACTTAACGAGTCTTTAGAGATTTTGGCCACTTCAATACGACGCTCTGTGGCGGTTGTGGGCAAGTCTTGTGCGATGGCCCAACTGTTGGTAAGCACTGTAAAACTAATGGTAAAAAGTATTTGAAAGAATGTTGTTTTCAATGCTTTTAGATGTATTTTTGTATAGTATGGCCTGGTTTTTGAAAAATCAAAGTTAAGGATATTAATCGTTATTATGATTCACTAAGACACCAATCACAATGATGCTAATTCGTATGCAAATTAAATCTTTTTTAACAATCCTGATGTGTTTTTTTGGATTGATTTCCTTTGCACAGTTCAAAAATAATACCAAACCTTTTGTGGTTGTTTTGGATGCGGGTCATGGCGGGAAAGATCCGGGGCGACCCACATCGTTTGGATACAAAGAAAAAGACATTGCTCTGGATATCGTTTTGAAAGTCGGAAAAAATTTGGAAGCTCATCAAGACATAAAGGTCATTTATACCCGAAAGACGGATGTGTTTTTAGAGTTAAGACAACGAGCTGCGATCGCCAATAAAGCAGACGCCGATCTTTTTGTTTCCATACACTGCAACGCTCACAACACACAGGCCCATGGCACAGAAACCTATGTTTTGGGGCTGCATAGAAACGAATCTAATTTTCGTGTGGCGCAACAAGAAAACGAAGTTATCTTTTTAGAAGATGACTATGAATTAAATTATGAAGGATTTAATCCCAGTTCCCCAGAATCGTTCATTGGGTTAACTTTGTTGCAAGAAGATTATCTGGATCAAAGTATTATGTTGGCCAGTCATATTCAAAATAATTTTACTACAAAGCTGAGGCGTAAAAACAGGGGGGTAAAACAAGCCGGATTTTGGGTGTTGCATAACACTTACATGCCCAGTGTCCTGATAGAAACAGGATTTATAACAAATAAAAAGGAAGGCGATTATCTTAATTCAACACGAGGGAAACGCGAGGTTTCTAAAAGCATTTCAGATGCCATTTTGGAGTACAAATCTACCCTTAATTCCGATTTGGTGGTACAAAATACAAATCAAAATCCAGTTAAAGATGTCCCGTCCACCACTTATAAAGTTCAAATTGCTGCCAGTTCCAAAAAACTTGCTCCAAAGTCCTATAACTTTAAGGGTCTGAGTCCCATCTTCAGAATCAAATCAAAAACTATTTATAGATATTATTATGGCGACACAACTCAATACGAAACCGCACAATCCTTAAAACAAGAGGCCGTAGCCGCTGGGTTTACGTCGGCGTTTGTGGTGGCCTTTGAGGAAGGTGGTGAAAATCCCTAAAAAAATGCACCAAAATCCTCTATCTTTTATCTCTATTTATTTAAAATAATTGTTAGATTTGTAAGGAGCCAAAACAGATGTATTTGAAACTAACAAAAGAAATAAAAACCGCATTTTTAGTCCTTTCGGGGATCGTTCTTTTCATATTTATTTTCAATTATCTTAAAGGTGAAAACTTACTAAGTAACTCTCGAAAAATCACGGCTGTTTACAGCAACGTGGAGGGCCTTGCACCTTCTGCAGCCGTCACGATAAATGGGCTCACGGTGGGTAAGGTTCAAGACATTCGATTTACAAACGATGGAAGTGGTCGATTGGAAGTTTTGATGCTCATTGATAGCGATTTTAAATTCTCAAAAAACAGTAAAGCCGAGCTTTACGAATCCGGTCTCATCGGGGGTAAAGCCATAGCCATAGTTCCGGCAAACGATGGAGCAGCCAATGTGGTGTCTGGCGATGTTCTTCAATCGGATATCAAACCAGGTTTGACCGAATTGGTAAATCAACGATTAACGCCCTTACAAGAAAAAATTGAATCCGTTATGCTTAGTGCTGACGATCTTTTGAAAAACGTCAACAGTATTTTTGATGATCAAACGAAATCGAATATTAAGGGAAGTTTAGCACAACTGGAGCAAACCATTGCATCATTTGAGCAAACCTCAGATGCCCTTCAAGGACTGGTAAATGAAAATAAAAACTCGATTTCAAACACCCTAACCAACTTCGATAAAATTTCCAACGATTTATCTGGAGTAAGCCAAACTCTAGCAGAAGCCAATCTTAAAGAAACCATCAAAGGGTTGCAATCGACCATTACCGACTTTGACGCCATACTAAAGGGAATAGAACAGGGTGAGGGCTCCGTGGGAAAGCTCATGAAAGACGACCAATTGTACAACAACCTTGAGGGCGCTTTGGGCCAGTTGGAAATGCTTCTTGAAGACATGAAATTGAATCCAAAACGCTACGTTCACTTTTCGTTGTTTGGAAAAAAACCAAAACCCTACAGCTCCGAGAATTCTAACGACAAACCAAACCAATAATTCCATAACATGGCCTTTTTACCCAATATTATTTTTGGATTAATTCTTGTTGGGGGTATTGGATTTTTTGTCCGAAATATCAACAAATTAAAGCGTAATATTAAGTTAGGACAATCGGTAAAAATTGACGGTGCAACTGGCCAACGCTGGAGTAACATGGCGCGAATTGCCTTGGGACAAAGCAAAATGGTAACCCGCCCAATTTCTGGAATACTCCATGTTATAGTGTATGTTGGATTTATCATAATTAACATTGAAGTATTAGAAATTATCTTGGACGGGCTGCTAGGAACCCACCGCATATTTTCATCCATAGGCCCCTTGTACGGCGTGTTGATTGGTACATTTGAAGTTTTGGCGGTGCTGGTTTTTCTGGCTGTCGTAGTATTTTGGATGCGCCGTAATGTCGTTCGACTCAAACGATTTTTGAGCCCAGAAATGAAAGGTTGGCCAAAACAAGATGGTAACCTCATTCTTTATTTTGAAATTGTTCTCATGGCACTATTTATCATCATGAATGCCACTGACGCACCATTTCAAGCCATGAATTCTGGGAATGTAGTCAGTCAGTTTGTCGCGCCTTGGTTTGATGGACTCCCCCTAGCGGCCATAGAACGCACTGCGTGGTGGTTGCATATTATTGGAATTTTATTCTTTTTAAATTATCTGTATTACTCAAAACACTTGCATATTCTGTTGGCTTTTCCCAATACCTTCTACGGCCGACTAACACCAAATGGACAGTTGGATAATTTGGAATCCGTAACCAATGAAGTTAAACTGATGATGGATCCCGACGCCGATCCGTATGCCATGCCAGATGGTAGCACCCAGGATCCAGAAAAATTCGGAGCAAGTGACGTCTTTGATTTAAACAGAATACAACTGTTAAATGCCTATACTTGTACCGAATGCGGACGATGCACCAGCGAATGTCCCGCCAATCAAACTGGAAAAAAACTATCGCCAAGAAAAATAATGATGGACACCCGAGATCGGCTTCAAGAAGTTGGGCAAAACATTGATGCCAATAAAGGCAACTACGTCCCCGATGGCAAACAACTTCTGTGGGACTACATCTCGCCCGAAGAATTATGGGCTTGTACCAGCTGCAATGCCTGTGTTGAGGCCTGTCCAATAAGCATCAATCCGCTTTCTATCATCCTCGAGATGCGGCGCTTTTTAGTGATGGAGCAAAGCGCTGCTCCCACAGAACTGAACACAATGATGACTAACATCGAAAATAATGGGGCTCCATGGCCCTACAATCAAATGGATAGATTAAATTGGAAAAACGACTAAAAAACAATAAATCATATATGAAACGAGAAGAAGCAGACGCATTATTACACAAAAAAGTTGAAGACGGTGAGCTTATCAGCCCAGTTTTACCGGAGGGTGTTAAAAATTACCTGATAGACATCGACGGTACAATTACCGAAGACGTACCTAACGAAGAGCCCGAACGTATGGCCACTTGTTTACCGTTTGAAGACGCAAAATTTACCTGCAACAAATGGTACGATGAAGGTCATATGATTTGTTTTTTTACATCCAGAACTGAAGACCATAGAGCGGTTACCGAAACGTGGCTAAAAACCCATGGATTTAAATACCACACCCTTTTGATGGGAAAACCAAGAGGAGGAAATTACCACTGGATTGATAACCATTTGGTTAAAGCAACCCGATATCGTGGTAAATTTACAGACTTGGTAGAAAAAGAAGTTACCATTCAGGTTTTTGATGACGGTAAATAATTAAAAACTCAACCCATGAGCGAAACTCTAAAAATACCAACCATGGCCGAACTTCATGCCCAAGGCCTTGCGCCAGAGGTCTTGTTTTGGGTGGGTTGTGCTGGAAGTTTTGACGATCGTGCCAAAAAAATTACAAAGGCATTAGTCAAAATTCTAAACAAAGCTAAAGTAGATTTTGCAGTTTTAGGCACAGAGGAAAGTTGTACCGGAGATCCTGCCAAGCGTGCCGGAAATGAATTTTTATTTCAAATGCAAGCGGTAACCAACATTGAGGTTATGAACGGCTATTCGGTCAAAAAAATTGTAACGGCTTGTCCGCACTGCTTCAATACGCTCAAAAATGAATATCCCGACTTGGGCGGCCAATACGAAGTGGTCCATCACACTCAATTTTTAAAACAACTTTTGGACGAAGGCCGATTGTCTATTGAGGGTGGAAAATTCAAAGGCAAACGGATTACCTTTCATGATCCCTGTTATTTGGGCCGAGCAAACGACATCTACGAGGCACCGCGAGACCTCATCCAAAAGTTAGATGC
Source organism: uncultured Flavobacteriaceae bacterium (assembly GCA_913061125.1). Classification (GTDB taxonomy): domain Bacteria; phylum Bacteroidota; class Bacteroidia; order Flavobacteriales; family Flavobacteriaceae; genus UBA3537. Next base: position 12,451 of record CAJXUB010000035.1, on the reverse strand, counting down.
GGAATTGGTTGAAATGAAAAATTGCCGAAAAAAAGGATTGTGTTGCGGTGCAGGTGGGGCACAAATGTTTAAAGATGCCGAACCTGGAAACAAAGAAATCAATATCGAAAGAACCGAACAAGCCATGGAGGTTAAGCCCGAAATTATTGCAGCCGCCTGTCCATTTTGCAACACCATGATGACTGACGGCGTTAAGAACAAAGCAGAAGGACAAATTCAGGTTTCAGATGTGGCCGAACTTATCGCTAATGCAGATGATTTATAAGGACTATGGTTGTTGATTTTAAAGACCTTTCCCAAACCTCAAGACTTTGGATTTACCAATGCAATCGTTCCCTTACCGAGATTGAACAGCAAGAAATTTCCAACCAATTGTCCGAATTTTTAAACTCATGGACCGCTCACGGGGCTGAGTTGCAGGCGGGCTTTGAAATTAAATATAAACGTTTCATTATCATTGGTTTAGATCAACATCAAAACAAAGCCACAGGCTGCTCCATTGATGCCTCCGTACGGTTTATTCAAAACCTGGAGACTACGTATGATATCGATTTGTTGGACAAATTGAATGTTTCGTACAAACAAGGTGATTTTATTGCCTACAAATCTTTAATTGATTTTAAGAAAATGGCCAAAGAAAAGGCCGTTTCTCCCAAAACGGTAGTGTTCAATAACTTGGTGCAAACCAAAGCAGAGTATTTGCAGTTTTGGGAAGTTCCCGCTTCTGAGAGTTGGCACGCTCGATTCTTTTAATTTCAATTTAGGACCACAAGGGTAATTCGTTCGGATTTAGGGTGTTATTTTTTTCAAGTTTTAGAAGTTTATTTTTAGCCGCTAACCCCCCAGCATAGCCAACTAATTGTCCATTTTTGCCAATAATTCTGTGGCAAGGTATTAGTACTGAAATGGCGTTTGCACCATTAGCTCCAGCCACGGCTCTCACATCATTTGGAGATAAATTCAATCTTTTGGTTAGTTCCAAATAACTCATGGTTTGGCCGTAGGGGATTTGCAATAATTGTTCCCAAACTTGGTTCTGAAAAGGGGTTCCAACGGGCCTAATTGGTACTGTAAACGTTTTCAGTTGCCCAGTCAAGAAAGCATCCAATTCGACTATTGTTTGTTGAATAATCTTATTTTTTTTTGCTGTAAAAGACGCATTCAGATTCTTTGATAACCGCCTATCAATCTGACTTCGCTGTTTTCGAAATCTGTAATCCATGAGGCAGAGTTGCCCCTCAAAAGTCCCAACGATTAGCTCACCGATGGGCGATTTGTGATGCATAAATTCTATCTCTTGATTTAACATAATTAATCTAGGGCGAAACGCACACTCACTTCACTTTCAACTTTAATTTTTGAAAATTCAATATCAATCGGTTCTTCGCTATCCATCATCTCTGCTGCTGGTGAATAGGCCAAATTTCGATTACTAACATAAAAAGTATCGTCCTGAAAAAAACCATCATTGATGTAGATGGCCTTGCCTAATCGTTGACCCAGTGGCTGGGTGAGGGCCAGGGCTTGTTTTTGAGCTTTTTTGATGGCTTTAGATTTTAAATTGATTTTCAGATGTTCCAGTTTCGAGTACGATTTTTTCAACAAATGAACATTAGAAATCCCTTCTTTTTCCAATCCAATCAGAACTTTTCCTGCCGTGAGGGCATCGTACACCTCAAGGGTGTAGGTTTTAGTTTTTAGGATGTTTTTTCCTCGTAAAAAATAATTTTTATTGTAGCTGTTCAGGTAATTTAGTTTGAGTTGTTTGTCAATAGTTATCCCCAATCTCTCGAAAACTTGAGCCATTTTTCTCTCTTTGGTTTCTAGGGATATTCTATTTTTGTCTTCTTTTTCACTAATAAAAATGGATAAATAAATTTGATCTGGTGCCACAAGCGTATCCACACGAGCAGTGGTTTCCAAATAGGGTTGGTCAATAAAATTTTTGCTTTGCGCAAAACCAGTTGAGCAATAGGCAATAAGCAGTAAAATTAGAGTTTTTTTCATAGGTAGGTGTTTTAGGATTTAGGGAAAATTTGATACTAAAATTACAAAATTTTACATTCCAACGGTAATTTTTTCAAATCAATTATTATAAAGCCATTAAAATATTTTGAAAAATAGTAATTTGGCATTGAATTTTCCTACGTGATGCAAACCTAAATTATGCGTTCTTTTTTCTCAATTGTAATCTTATTCATCTGTGGTTTTTCACAAGCACAATCCCCATTATCAACCCCAGATACTGAAGCTCAGCAACGCTGGGTTGACAGTGTTTATAGTTCCTTAACGCTTAAAGAAAAAGTGGGGCAATTGTTTATGGTACAGGCTTTTTCTGAAGAAAAAAATCTTCAAAAAGCCAAGTTGCTGGAGCTTATTAAAAAACATCAGATAGGCGGTATTATTTACTCCAAAGGCGGACCGGTTCGTCAAGCTCTTTTGAATAATGAACTGCAGCGCAATTCCAAAATCCCTCTTCTTGTGGGTATGGATGCCGAGTGGGGTCTGAGCATGCGTTTGGATTCTACATATGCTTTTCCTTGGAATATGACTTTAGGAGCTGTTAAGGATTTGAATCTGGTTCGCAAAACCGGTCAGTACATCGGTGAGCACTGCAAACGACTGGGGGTGCATTTTAATTTTGCCCCAGTAGTCGATATCAATACCAACCCCGATAATCCCATTATTGGCAATCGATCTTTTGGCCAAAACAAATACAATGTCACAGAAAAGGCATTGGCTTTTATGCAAGGCATGCAAGGGGCTGGGGTATTGGCTACAGCCAAACATTTTCCGGGTCATGGCGATACAGATCAAGATTCTCACAAAACCTTACCAACGGTTACATTTTCAAAAAAGCGGATCAATACAGTTGAGCTTTATCCATACAAAACATTGATTTCCAATGGGTTATCGAGTATTATGGTGGCCCATTTGAACGTGCCCAGTTTGGAAAAAAAAGTCAATTACCCTTCGTCTTTATCCAAAAATATCGTCACAAATCACTTGAAAAATAAATTAAATTTTGAGGGTTTAATTTTTACAGATGCCCTCGACATGAAGGGCGCTTCAAATTTTAGCACCTCTGGCGAGATTGACCTTCAGGCCTTCTTGGCAGGGAATGACGTATTGCTTATGTCCAACGATGTAGAGCAGGGGGCAGAGCGCATACTATTGGCCTATTACTACGGACGTATTTCTGAAAAACGTCTTGCGCATTCGGTAAAAAAGATTTTGAGTGCGAAATATAAGGTTGGTTTACACCAATACACCCCCGTTGAAACTCAAGGTTTAAATCGTGATTTGAATCGAATTAAGGATGAGGTTTTACACGAAAAATTAATGCAAAATGCCTTAACGCTCCTCAATAATTCGTCCTCGATTGTTCCTTTGACGAATTTAGAAATGCGTCGCGTGGCTTACGTTCCAATGGGTAATGCTTCGGGTGATGTATTTTATGAAACTCTCAAAAAATACACCTCAGTTACCAAAGTTCAATCTCAGAATTTAGATCAATTAATCGAAAAACTCAAACAATTTAACACCGTCATTATCGGATTTCATAAATCCAATAAATCCCCATGGAGTTCCTATAAATTTTCCAACAAAGAATTGGTTTGGTTGCAGGAAATTGCTCGCACCAATCAGGTTATTCTTTCTGTTTTTGCAAAACCCTACGGTTTGAGAACAATTAAATCGCTCACTAACATCGAAGGTCTTTTGATGGCTTATCAAAATAGTCCAATAGCTCAACGCTTGGCCGCTCAGTTGATTTTTGGGGCTCTACCCTCTAAAGGCAAACTGCCAGTTAGCTTGGACAATTTGGATTTGCAGGAAGGATTTGGAATTGAAACTGGCGAGCTCCACCGGCTGTCCTACGGAACCCCAGAGAGTGTTGGCATGAGCACCTCACGGCTCAATCGAATAGATTCTGTGGCAAACTTTGCCATTGACCATGAAATGACGCCCGGGATTCAGTTGCTTGTTGCCCGAAAAGGCAAAGTGATTTATGAGAAAAACTTTGGGTATCACACCTATGCTAAAGAGAAGCCGGTTCAATCGGAGGATTTGTACGATGTGGCCTCTCTTACCAAAATTTTAGCCACATTGCCCTTGTTTATGGAACTAGTAGAAGATGGCGTTTTGAAATTGGACACGCCGCTGGGCGAATTACTTCCAGAATTTAAAAATTCAAATAAATCAGATCTGACACCCATAGAAATGTTGTCCCATTTTGCCAGACTAAAACCATGGATTCCATTTTACACTTCCACGCTAGACTCGCTTACTAAAACCCCAAATCCTGATTTTTTTAGATCTCAAAAATCCAATGAATTTCCCATACAAATTTCACAACATTCTTTCCTGAGAAAAGATTTTTCAGATACAATTCATCAAAATATTCTCCGTTCCGAACTTTTAGACCAAAAAGAATACCGCTACAGCGACTTGCCATATTATATTCTAAAACAAATCATTGAAAACCATCATAATTTGCCCCTGGATCAGCTTATATCACAACGATTTTACGCGTCTATGGGTTTAAATTATTCGACGTATAATCCTTTGAAAAAATTTAAAAAATCTCAAATTCCACCCACCGAAGATGACGATTATTTTAGGTTTGATTTTGTCCACGGTTTTGTGCACGACATGGGTGCTGCAATGCAAGGTGGTGTTGGGGGGCATGCAGGACTTTTCAGCAATGCTAACGATGTGGCCAAAATGATGCAAATGTATCTTCAAAAAGGATACTATGGCGGACAGATTTTTTTACAACCTCAAACTATTGACACTTTTAATACTTGCCACTATTGCAGTGAAGACAACCGACGTGGCATCGGATTTGACAAACCTCAACTGGAAGAAGAGGGGCCCACTTGTGGTTGTATTTCCATGACTAGTTTTGGGCATTCTGGATTTACCGGAACCTATGCTTGGGCAGACCCAGAGGAAGATATTATTTATGTATTTTTGTCCAACAGAACCTACCCCGATTCCGAAAATAATCGCCTACTCAAAGAAGATATTCGAACTGAAATACAGCGTCTAATTTACGAGGCCATAATAGATTGAAATGAAAATAGGAATTGTATGTTACCCAACCTTTGGAGGCAGCGGTGTTGTAGCCACGGAACTCGGCTTAGAGCTGTCCAAAAGAGGCCACGAGATCCATTTTATCACCTACAGCCAACCGGTTCGATTGGAATTGTTGGGCGCCAATGTTCATTTTCACGAGGTGCATGTCCCCGATTATCCGTTGTTTCATTACCAACCTTACGAACTGGCACTTTCCAGTAAAATTGTAGATACAGTCAAGGCCTATGGCATTGATGTGCTTCACGTTCACTATGCTATTCCGCATGCCTATGCGGGTTATATGGCCAAAAAAATGCTCCACGAAGACGGTATTTCTTTGCCCATAGTTACAACGCTTCACGGCACCGATATCACCTTAGTAGGAAGTCATCCGTTTTACAAAACAGCTGTTACGTTTAGTATTAACAAATCGGATGCTGTGACCTCAGTTTCAGAAAATTTAAAACAAGACACGCAACGTTTGTTCAACACCAAAAAAAATATTTCAGTCATTCCAAATTTTATTGATTTGGATAAATATCAATCCAACCCAAAAGACTGCCAACGCGATTTGTTGGCCCAACCCCACGAGCGCGTGATTACTCATATCAGTAACTTTAGACCAGTCAAGCGAATTGCCGATGTTCTTCGAATTTTCGCAGAACTTCATCATAAAATACCTTCCAAATTGATGATGATTGGCGAGGGTCCCGAACGAGAATCAGCGGAACAATTGAGCCAGGATTTAAATATCGCTGATCAGGTTGTATTTCTGGGTAATAGTAACGAGGTCAATAAAATTTTATGTTTTAGCGATTTATTTCTTTTGCCATCCGAGACGGAAAGTTTTGGTCTGTCTGCTCTTGAAGCGATGGCTTCCGGAGTTCCTGTCATTTCCAGCAATACTGGCGGGTTATCCGAGGTTAATATTCATGGTGTTTCGGGCTATTTAAGCCCTGTTGGGGACACCGACGAGATGACCAAAAACGCGATTGAAATTTTAAGTTCAGATGAGACCTTGGCACGATTCAAAGCGGCTGCAAAGACACGAGCAAAACAGTTCAATATCCATACCATTGTCCCTGCTTATGAAAAGGTTTATGATACCGCTTTAAAAAATTGTATCTCAATTTAATGCCTACTCCATATTGTTTTATTAATTTTATCCCTTATAAATTTCATAAATCTTAAACTTTTATGGCAGGAAATTCGTTTGGTTCTTTATTTAAATTAACCACTTTTGGTGAGTCCCATGGGGTTGCTATCGGCGGGGTTATTGATGGTTGTCCTGCAGGCGTAAATCTGGATTTCGATGCAATTCAGCATGAGATGAATCGAAGAAAACCAGGGCAATCCAACATCGTTACTCAACGCAAAGAACCCGATACGGTTGAATTTTTATCTGGAATTTTTGAAGGTGTGACCACCGGTATGCCCATCGGTTTTATCATCAAAAATACCAATCAAAAATCTAAAGATTACAGCCACATCAAAGACGTTTTTCGTCCGAGCCATGCGGATTTTACGTACAACCAAAAATACGGCCACAGAGATTACCGTGGTGGCGGACGCAGCTCGGCGCGTGAAACTGCTTGTAGAGTTGTGGCTGGTGCTGTTGCCAAGCAATTTTTGAATGCCATAGAAATTAATGCCTACACCTCTTCAGTTGGCAATCTTTGTTTAGAAAAATCTTATCACGAATTAGATTTTTCAAAAATAGAATCTAATGTGGTCCGCTGTCCAGATCCAGAGATGGCCGCGCAAATGATTGACAAAATAAAAGCCATTCGAAAAGAAGGGGATACCATTGGTGGAACTGTTTCTTGTGTGATTAAAAATGTTCCTGTTGGTTTGGGTGAGCCCGTTTTCGATCGGTTGCATGCCCAGTTGGGAAAAGCTATGTTGTCTATCAATGCGGTAAAAGGATTTGAGTATGGCTCTGGATTTCAAGGCGTCAAAATGAAAGGCAGTGAACACAACGATGCTTTCAATAACGATGGAACAACTAAAACCAATCATTCTGGAGGTATTCAAGGTGGAATAAGCAATGGAATGGACATTTACTTTAATGTGGCCTTTAAACCTGTAGCCACGGTCATGCAAACCCAAGATACGATTGATAAAGATGGAAATTCCGTAGAAATGCAAGGCAAAGGCCGTCACGACCCCTGTGTGGTTCCCAGAGCGGTGCCCATTGTTGAGGCCATGGCTGCTTTGGTTTTAGCGGATTTTATGCTTCTTAACCGACTTTCAAAATTTTAAGCGTATGCGATCCTTAGCCCTTCATTGGAAAATATTAATTGGAATGCTTCTTGGCGTTGTTTTTGGCTTCTTAATGCTTCAAGTTCAAGGAGGTGCTGGTTTTGTTTCGAATTGGGTGAAACCCCTGGGAACTATTTTTGTTAAACTCCTGAAACTAATTGCCGTTCCACTAATTTTGGCCTCTTTGATAAAAGGAATATCAGATTTAAAAGACATTTCTAAATTTGCCTCCATTGGTCTAAAAACCATTGTAATTTATGTCCTAACCACCGTTATTGCCATCAGTATTGGATTGACCTTGGTTAATATTTTTAACCCAGGCAATGGGGTTTCTGATGCGACTATTTCTACACTAACAGACACCTATGCCAATTCTACAAATGTTCAAGGTAAAATTGCCGAGGCCACCCGTCAGCAAGAAAGCGGGCCACTGGATTTTGTGGTGGATATGGTTCCCGAAAATGCGTTTTCTGCTTTAAGCAACAACAAACTGATGCTTCAAGTTATTTTCTTGTCGCTATTTTTAGGGATATCTTTGCTATTGATTGGCGAAAAAAGCGCTAAACCGCTCAAAGATTTATTTGATTCTCTGAACGATGTGGTTCTCAAAATGGTGGATTTAATCATGCTCACGGCGCCCTATGCGGTGTTTGCACTGTTGGCCCACGTGGTGGTATCTTCTGGCGATCCGGAGTTGTTGTATGCGCTTTTATTTTACGCTTCCGTTGTGGTTGGCGGATTGTTGTTGATGGTGTGTTTTTATCTCATTGTTGTGGCTGTTGTGGTGAAAAAAAATCCGTTTTGGTTTTTAAAACAGATCAGTCCGGCGCAACTGTTGGCCTTTTCTACCAGTAGCAGTGCGGCAACTTTGCCAGTCACTATGGAGCGTGTGGAAGAACATGTGGGCGTGGATAAAGAAGTGTCCAGTTTTGTATTGCCGGTTGGGGCGACCATCAATATGGATGGGACAAGCTTGTACCAAGCCGTGGCCGCTGTTTTTATTGCCCAAGCTCTTAATTTTGATTTGACTTTTACGGATCAACTCATGATAGTCCTTACGGCTTTGTTGGCCTCCATAGGAAGTGCCGCTGTCCCTGGTGCGGGTATGGTGATGTTGGTAATTGTTTTAGAATCTGTGAGCTTTCCTGCGGATAAATTGGCCGTTGGATTGGCGTTGATTTTTGCAGTGGACCGTCCGTTGGACATGTGCCGAACCGTAATAAATGTTACAGGCGATGCCACAGTGTCTACCCTTATTGCCAAGCTGGAAGGCAAACTCCACGATGCCAAACCCAAAGACTGGGACGACCATTGGGAAGAGGTGAAGTGAGGTAAGACTTCATTCTAAAAATCTAGACTTTAAATCCTCAGACGGGCGCATACAATGCTCTTGTTGGCCAAACCAACGATAGCGGTTTTGGGCCACCAGATCGTAAAGAATATTTCGGATGACTTTTGGAATAATATAGCTCACCAAAAGTAGATTATGCCAACCGCCTAAAATTTTACAAAGTTCCAATACGGCATCGCTCTTTTTGTAAAGTGTTTTTTTATTGAAAAAAAGGAGACTCTCTAAATTTTTAAGGTGTTCAGCGTTGAGTGTTTTTTTAGCATATTCCCCTTGAAGTGAAGCGAACTTTAAAACCTTTTTTTTATCGTGTTTGATGAGGTAGCGCACACTGCTTTGACACAAATTGCAAACCCCGTCAAAGAAAACAACCATGGCTTTATTTTTTAGGTTTTACAAATTCCAGGCGTTCCAAACTCACCGTAGTGGTAAACAATCCATAATTGACCACTGCTTTTCCTTTTTCGATTTTATCGATGGTACCAACGGCTTTCCCATCGTCCATTCGGACGTTTTCGCCAACCTTAAAATTATGCTTGGGTTTTGGAGGTGCTTTTGCTGCTTTTTCTTTGGCATCTTGTTTTTCCTTTCGGATTTTGGCCACTTTTTGATCCACCTCTTTTTGCAATTGATTTTGGGCTTTTAGTTTGGCTTTTTTCTGTTTATTAGATAGTTTTTCTTTTTTGGAATTTTCGATTTGAACCAACTTAAACAACTCGGCCAACAGCTCGCGCTTGCGTTTATTTTGTTGAAATTTATCCCCTAAATCTTGAACTTTTTTCCCCAAATAAATCAACCGTTGGTTGCTGTCGTACAACTCTTGATAGCTCTGTAATTTTTGTTGTGCTTTCTGATTGATCGTTTCCAAGCGTTCGGCTTCCAATCCTTTTTTGACTTCGTTTTGTTTTAAAGCCCGTTCGGTTTTTTCCAGTTTAGAGCGTTCTTTTTGTAGTTTTGCAATGGTTTTATCAAAGCGAATTTTACCCCGCTCAATTTTCTTTTTAGAACGATTAATCAAACTAAAAGGGATCCCATTTTTTTGGGCCACCTCAAAGGTAAAAGAACTGCCGGCCTGACCAATGACTAATTTGAAAATAGGTAAAAGCGTTTTTTCATCAAACAACATGTTTGCATTTTGAATATGTGGCATCTCGTTGGCCAACAGTTTTAAATTACTGTAATGCGTGGTGATGATACCAAAGGCCTCTCTCTCATAAAACACTTCCAAAAACGTTTCAGCCAATGCGCCGCCCAATTCGGGATCACTTCCCGTTCCAAATTCATCAATTAAAAACAAGGTATTTTTGGTGCATTTTCTAAGAAACCGATTCATTTGCTTGAGTCGGTAACTGTAGGTGCTCAAATGATTTTCAATGGATTGATTGTCCCCGATATCGCTCAAGATAGTATCGAAAAAACACATTTTGGAACGTTCGTGCACAGGCACCAAAAGTCCCGCCTGAATCATCAGTTGCAACAATCCCACCGCTTTTAGGGTAATGCTTTTTCCACCAGCATTGGGTCCCGAAATGACAATGATTCGGCTTTGTGGTGTCATACTGATTGTTTGCGGATAAGTTTTTAGCCCTTCATTTCTATTCGCAACAAGCAAAAGCGGATGATACGCCTCTTTTAAAAACAGCTTTTGCGTGGCGCTGATGTTGGGCCGAATGGCACCTATCGAATTCGCATATTTGGCTTTGGCGTAAAGAATATCAATAAGTGTCAGATAATTTTGATAGTGCGTTAGAAGCGGTTTAAATTCCCTTATAAAGTTAGTTAGGTCAATTAAAATTCGCTTAATCTCTTCAGTTTCTTCAAATTCCAAATTGTTGAGATCCCGTTGGTGCTGATGAGTCGTTTCCGGTTCGATGTACACAATACTCCCCGTTTTACTCGCGCCCAAAATACTCCCTTTAACTTTTCGGCGGTACATGGCTTTGACGGCCAAAACCCGACGATTTTCCATAACCGTTTCTCTGATTTCGTCTAAATAATCGGCACTGTTGTAGTGGCTTAACGCCGAATTGAAACTGGTATTAATTTTGGTTCGAACGCTCTGAATCGACTTGCGGATGGCATAGAGGGTTTCAGAAGCGTCGTTACGAATATCGCCGTATTTATCGACAACACTTTCAATTTCATTAGAAACAAGATTGGTTTTTTCCAGTCGCTCCGATATTTCAAATAAAAGAGGGTAGTATTCTTGAAATTTTTTGAAAAATTTGAGCAGAATATTGGTTGTTTTCGACAGCGAAGCTATTTTTCGAAATTGTTCAATTTCTAAAAAATTATTTTCGATATCCAAAAGTTTTAACTCTTTCGTGATGTCGTCAAACCCATGGTTTGGAATGCGATTGTCGTTGGCAAAAGAGGAGACAAATTCGTGGACTAAATTCAGGCGTTCTACGGCCTCGTTTTGACTTTCAAATGGGACCAGTTGTTGAAGTTGAGTTTTCCCAAGATTGGTGACAGCGTATGCTGCAACTTGAGCTGTAACAGCATCAAATTCTAAATCGTCAAGTGTTTTTTGGGAAATGTGTATCATTCACTTCAAATTGCAGGCAAATTTAGGTATTAAAGTTTAAATTATACTGTAAATTTGTAGTGTTAGCATTTATTTAAGACCCCAAAAAGTCAACATCCTATGCGCCAATTACACGACAGCTGGAAACCGATTTTATCCCCAGAATTTAAAGCCCCGTATTTTTTGGCTTTGAAAGATTTTGTTTTAAAGGAATACAACACCCATCCCTGTCATCCGCCACAAAATCAAGTGTTTAAGGCCTTTACGGCTTGTCCTTTAGAGGGTCTAAAAGTAGTCATTATTGGTCAAGATCCATATCACGGACCAGGGCAGGCCAATGGCCTTGCGTTCTCTGTTACAAACGGCATAACCCACCCCCCGTCATTAGTCAATATATTCAAAGAATTACAGTCCGATTTGGCGTTATCTTACCCCAAAAATGGCGATTTAACGCCCTGGGCCAATCAAGGTGTGCTGCTATTAAATGCCACCCTAACAGTCAGATCTGGGCAGGCAGGAAGCCATCAAAATCAGGGATGGGAGCAGTTTACAGACACGGTTATTCAAAAAATTTCCACGACCACCACCAACACTATTTTTATGCTTTGGGGCGGCTTTGCTCGAAAAAAATCAAAATTAATTGACTCCACAAAGCACCTGATTTTAGAAAGTGGTCATCCTTCGCCACTCAGTGCCAACAGAGGGTATTGGTTTGGAAATCAACACTTTAGCAAAGCGAACACGTATTTAGAATCGAACGGCTACAAACCCATTAATTGGAAATTATAAGGCATGAACCAACGCATCGTAATCCAATTGTTTTGAAATTAAATTGAGTTCTAACAATTGATTTTGAACAACACTTAGGGTCGATTGGTCTATGGTTTCTTGAGCCCATTCTGTCCGTTGAAGCCAATCTTTAACATCCTGATTTTTAAGGCCGTAACGCTCAGAAATAATCCTGTCAATTTGGGGAATTGTTTTGAAATCTTTGGTGATACCATTGATGATTGTTAAAATTAATTGAATCACATCAGAATGGCCCTCAATTAAGGCGTCACTGGCTGCAATCACAAAGCAAGGCCAAGGCGTTGGACAATTTCCAATACGCCGAAAAATACCCTCATCGACATAGGGTTTTGTGGTGAATTTCTCCCAAAGAAAATAATCGGCATTGCCCTGTTGGAGTGCTTTCACTCCGCCGTCCAAATGGTTTACAATCCTAAATTTTAAAT